>CAZANJ010000045.1:7865-12579 GCA_964486415.1 uncultured Anaerolineales bacterium | reverse complement strand
GCGACGCCACGCGCTGTCCCCGCGCCAGCAGGTAGCGGATCAAGTTGATGCCCAGAAAGCCGGCGCCGCCTGTAACGAGATAGGTCATCGTGATCGCGCCCCGCTCAGGAGTGAGGATGGTCATGGTCGAGATGGACGTGCTCACTCACCGCTGCGCCGACATGCTCGATGGCACCTTCCAGGTCGCGGTTAGCGGCCTCAATTTTGCAGATCGCCTCCTCGATGTGATCGGCCAGGTGCTCCGCTCCCACAGCCCGCGCACGTTCGGCCCAGGTGTGAAAGGACTCGGCGTGCTCCGCGTTGTGCTCGATCCAGTGGGGAAGCAGCACGCCCAACTTGGTCTCCAAATCATCACGTTCCCCCGATGTCTCTTCATCATGCGCATGTGCGTGTTCGGTATGATGATGGTGATGATGCTCGTGCGCCGCCGAGGCCTCCTCCAGGGAGGGCGTGGCGCCGCAGGAAAGGCATTTCGGCTTTTCGTCGATCAAAATCACCCGCCCGCCGCATTCCGGGCAGACGAGCGCGGTTTGCTCTCCACAACCACAGTCTAGACACATAGTTACCTCCAGTTTCCGGCAATATCAATAACGGGCTTAATGCAACCAGTTGCAACAGCAAGGATTATAAATTACGCGGGTCGGATTGTCAAGAACGAAAAAGACCCTAAAGGTTTCTGGAAACCTTTAGGGTCTTGAGGATGAAATTTAACGCGCGTTTGCGTCAGGATTCGGGTGGGGCCAGTGTCTCCTTAAGTACCTCGTCCATTCTGTCGATTAAGACGATTCTCAAATCCTGCTGCACGCTTTCGGGGATCTCGACCAGATCCTTCTCGTTCTGCTGAGGTATCATGATCGTCTCCAGGCCGGCCCGGTGCGCGGTGAGGATTTTCTCCTTGAGCCCGCCGACCGGCAGCACGCGCCCGCGCAGCGAGATTTCCCCCGTCATGCCCACCTTGTGGCTCACCGGGCGCTTGGTGAAGGCGGAGATGAGGGCCGTGGCGATGGTGACACCGGCCGAAGGGCCATCCTTGGGAATCGCGCCCTCCAGCGCGTGGATATGGACATCGGTATCGTCGAAGGTATCGGGGTCGATTTCGAGCGCCTCGCAATGAGCGCGGGTGTAGCTCAGCGCGGCCTGGGCCGATTCTTGCATCACGTCGCCCAGTTGTCCGGTCAGCATAAGCTTGCCATTGCCGGGCATCAGCATGACCTCGACGGGCATGATGTCGCCCCCGCCCTCGGTCCAGGCCACACCGGTGGCGATGCCGACCTGATCGTGGTCCTCGATCTTGCTGTGCAGGAACTTCGGTGGGCCGAGGAACTCGTCCAGCGCATCGATGTCAACGCGGTTGGGAAAGGGCTCCTCCTCCGCTATGCGGCGGGCGATTTTGCGGCAGACCTTGGCGATATTGCGCTCCAGGTTGCGCACGCCGGCCTCGTAGGTGTATTCACGGATCAGTCTCTGTAGGGCCTCGCCCGCGAGCTCAATGTCGTGTTCCTTCAGGCCGTGCTCCTCCATCTGCCGGGGGATGAGGAAGCGGCGCGCGATCTCCACCTTCTCCTCCTCGGTGTAGCCCGCGAACCAGATCACTTCCATGCGGTCTTGCAGCGCTGGTGGGACGGGGTCGAGGATGTTGGCCGTGGTGATGAAGAGCACCTTCGAGAGATCATAGGGCACTTCCAGATAATGATCGGAGAAGGCGTGATTCTGCTCCGGGTCCAGCACCTCCAGCAGGGCGGAGGATGGATCGCCGCGGAAATCGTAGCCCAGCTTATCCACCTCGTCGAGCATAAAGAGCGGGTTGATGGTGCCCGCGCGGCGCATGGTCTGGATGATGCGCCCGGGCAATGAGCCGATGTAGGTGCGGCGGTGACCGCGGATCTCGGCCTCGTCGCGCACACCGCCCAGGCTGACGCGCACGAACTCGCGGCCCAGCGCCTCGGCGATTGAGCGCCCCAGCGAGGTCTTGCCGGTGCCAGGCGGGCCGACGAAGCAGAGGATGGGACTGCGCATCTTATCGGCGGCCAGCTTCCGCACAGCGATATACTCCAGGATGCGCTCCTTGGCCTTGGGCAGTCCGTAGTGATGGGATTCTAGAATGTCCTCCGCGTGCTTGGTATCCAGGTTGTCCTCGGTCTCCTCCGACCAGGGCAGATCGATCAGCCAATCCAGGTAGGTGCGGATCATGCTGGTCTCCGGGGACATCGGCGGCATAGCGTTCAGTCGGTCGAGCTCCTTCTCCGCCTGTTCACGCGCTTCGTCGGGCATGTCGCTCTCGGCGATCTTCTCGCGCAGCTTGTTGACCTCTTGAGTGTAGGTGTCGCCCTCGCCCAATTCGCTCTGGATGACCTTCATCTTTTCGCGCAGGAAGTACTCGCGCTGGGATTTGTCCAGTTCATCTTGCACCTGGGCGTGAATACGATCCTCAAGTTCCAGCACGTCGAGTTCCCTGGCCAGCAGGACACTGACGCGCTGCAAGCGCTCCTGGGGATCGATGGTCTCCAGAACTTCCTGGCGCTCTGTGATTTCGAGGTCCATAGCCTGGGCCACCAGATCGGCCAGCCAGCCAGGATCTTCGATGTTCATGGCGAAGATGTATATGTCGTCGGGCAACATGCGGTTTAGCTGTACGGTCTTTTCGAATAGGGCCAGCACCGCTCGCATCAGCGCTTCGGTGAGGGGAGTTTTTTCCGGTGTATCGTAGATGGGCAATGCACGCACGCGGATGTAGGGCTCCCATTGCAAAAAATCGACGATCTGCAGGCGCTGTAGGCCCTGGCCCAGCGTGCTGACGGTGCCATCGGGCATGTGAAGCGTGCGTCCGACGTAAACCTCGGTGCCGAAGGCGAAAAGGTCATCGGAGTCCGGCAATTCGATATCGCCATCCCGCTGGGCGACGGCGACGAGGGGCTCGCCCAGTGCGATCGCCGCTTCGACCGCTTCCTTTGAGCTTTCCCGTCCGACAAAAAGCGGGCTCACCATGCGCGGGAAAAAGACCATATCGCGCAAAGGCAGCAATGGCGCCTCGACAACTCCTTCCATATGCGTGTTCAAGTCTATGTCATCGATCTCCATATCCTCTATGGAGAAAGGAATATCTTGAGGCCATCCTGTTTGCGGCCACCAATCTTGAAGAAATTCTTTGTTCCTCATCTACCTCTTTTTCTCTGTCTGGTCGCAGTGCACTTGATGTCGGCAAGTGCGTTATACCTCAGAAACTAGCTAAGACCGCCGTCATTATCCGGCAGGGGATCGCCGATGTGGCGGGCCCATTCTTCGCGCACATCGGCCACCAGGAAGATCGAGCCGGTCGCCAGCAGGCCATTATCCGGTTCCATCATCTCCAGCGCACGCTGGAGGGATTTCTGCACGTTCACGCTGACCTCCGCGCCGCCTCCCGCCTCGGCCACGACATCGGCCAGCTCAATCGGCGCCATAGCCCTGGGGTGATCGGCGCGGGTGACGATGGTGTAATCGCTGATCGGCAAGAGAGCGTCCAACATCTTGGCGATTTCCTTGTCGGCCGAAGCGCCGTAGATCAGGACCCACTTGCGGTCCGGGAACCACTCGCTCAGCGCCTGGTGCAGTGTGCGAGTCGAATATGGATTGTGGGCGCAATCCACCACCACCACCGGATCGCGGCTGAGGATCTCCATCCGTCCCGGCCATTTCAGTTCCCGAAGGCCCTTGTGGACCGCCTCGACGGGAATCTGAAATCCCCGTTGGCGCAGCAGATCCAGGGCAGCGAGGGCGCTGGCGACGTTCTCCAACTGATGACGGCCCAGCAGGGGAATCCAGTATTCCCCGTCCAACTCGGATGGGCCACCCTCGATGCGGCGGGCTGTGAAATACTGACCGTCGAAATCGGCCGGGCCGGGTTCGTAGTCCCAATCCCGACCAACCTCCATCAGCGGCGCCTCGCGCTCCCGGCTGATCCGCTCGATGGTCTTGATCGCCTCCGCGCGTTGTGGAGCGCTCACGTTCGGAATGCCCGGCTTGATGATGCCGGCCTTCTCGAAGGCGATTTCGCGCAGCGTCTCGCCCAGCAGATATGTGTGATCTCGGCTGATCGATGTGATCACGGTCACCTTGGGCGTCAGCACGTTGGTGGCGTCCAGGCGGCCGCCCAGCCCCACCTCGACGATGGCCATTTCCACGCCCGAGCGGGCGAAGTGGAGGAAGCCGATGGCCGTGATGGCCTCGAAGGTGGTCACCCCCGGTATCCGCCGCATCAGGGGGCGCAGCTCCTCGGTCAGCGCGACGACCTCTTCCCTTGGGATCGCTTGTCCCGCGACCTGAATGCGTTCCCGGAAGGTGTGCAGGTGGGGCGAGGTGTATAAACCGGTGCGATAACCGGCGGCTCGTAGGCAGGCCTCGCAGGCTGCCGCAGTGGAGCCCTTACCCTTGGTGCCGGCGATATGCAGCGCCGGGAAGCGGGTGTGGGGATCGCCCACGGCCTCCAACAAGCGCTCGACCCTTGAGAGATCGAGCGTCTCGGGTGTGTAACGTTCGATGCGCGTCTGTTCGTAATCGGTGAGACTGTGAAGATAGGCGATAGATTCTACGTAATTCATTTTCCCTTTTTGTCTTGTTCAACCGCGCTTGCTTTCGGCTGCGGATTGTACTCGCTTTCGTTGGAAATGCAAGTTTACCAATCCGCCGATTTGTGGTACACTTCCCGTGCTGTCCCCTCTCCCTCTGAGGGAGAGGG
>CAZANJ010000045.1:0-7765 GCA_964486415.1 uncultured Anaerolineales bacterium | reverse complement strand
GAGGTGAATGAGATTGCAGAAATGCCACGTTCTGATGGCCGTGATAGTTGGGCTGACGCTGGCGCTGACCGCCTGCGGGCAAGAGCCGTTGCTCAGAGATGTCTCCTTCGACAGGGATAGGATCACGCCCAACGCGGACGGCGACGCCGATGTGCTGAGAATCAGCTATAACTTGAGCCGCAGCGCCGATGTCTCGATCTACTTCGACGATCAGGAGGGCAACCGCTATTACTTCCGCAGGCAGGCATATCGTGGCCCCTCCGTCGAAGGACCCTTCGAGGTGCTCTTCTCCGGCGTGGTGGATGGCTACGTGCTGCCCGGCGAGCAGTTCGAGGGATTCAGTGTGGAGAAGCGCGTGCTCCAAGATGGCCCTTACACCTGGACCCTGGAGGCGACCGACGAGGCGGGGCATACCGAGCGTGTCACCGGAGACATCACCGTCGCCGAGGCCGACACCGCGCTGCCGGAACTGCGCGGCTTCAGCCTGCACCCGCCGTTGTTCACGCCTAACCGAGACGGTATCAGCGACCGGGTGACGATCAACGTCGATCTCAAGAAGGATGTGGAGGAATTGACCGTCTATCTGATGGGGGAGGATGGTGCACGTTACCACGCGGCGGAGAATGAGACGGTCACGCCCCAGAACGAGGCTGGCTGGCACGAGTTCGATTATGACGCCGGCGTCGATTATGGGGCGGAGCCGCCGCCGGACGGCGTCTATACGGTGACGATGGAGGCCCGCGACGTGGTGGGCCAATGGACGACCGCGACGAGCGAGCTGACCATCGAGAACGGCGGCGTGCCGCGCGTCTATCTCTTCAACGGGGAGGTGGAATGGTCGGACGAAACGATCCCCCTGGGTGAGACGCTCTACTTCACGCTGACGGTGGAAAATGACAGCACGGTTCCCATCCGCACCAGCGGGCCGGCTGTAGGAACGGTCTACGACAGCGATGAGAACTACGCCGCGCTGGAGGAGTACCAGCAATCCGGAGCCTTCCGGGTGGGCATCCATTGTGAGACCAGCTCCATCGATCACCCCTGGCGCTGGGCGGTCGGCGGCCCGGATGAGTTGATCACCCTTAATCAGAACGGCGAGGAGTACACTTACCTGCCTGCGGGTGAACGGGCGCTGGTCACCGGCGGCATCCGCTTCGTTGATGTGGTAAAATCGCGCAATCCCCAATACTGTTACGCCTCGCTGATCCACGAGGACGTGGAGATTTCAATGGTCAACTATCGAGTGGATCCCATCTTTCTCTACATCGAGGCGCCGTAGAGTGTTCGAAATGGCCCCTTTTCGCTTGCGCTTCCCCCCTTTCCGTTATATCATAAGAACAAGCGAACCCTAAAGAGAAAGGGGGGATGTCTAGCGAACCAAGCGTGGAAATCTAATCCAAAAAACACAAGACGGTTACGTAAGTAAAATTAAAAACCTTAGGAGGTAGTAATATGTCCAAGAAAGCAGTAGGCGCAATTCTAGCCCTGACTCTCATCGCCGCTATGTTGGTCCTAGGCGGCTGCGGTCCGAAAGAGCCGGAACTCGGCTCGGAGGAAAACCCCATCGTCTGGTCCTTCGTCCCCTCCGGGGAGATGGAACGTGTGACAAGTGGTGCTCAATCAGTGGCCGACCTGTTGCATGATGAAACTGGCCTGTATTTCGACACCAACGTCGCCACGGAGTATGCCGGTGTGATTGAGGCTATGTGCAGTGACCCGCCCGAGGCCCGAATGGGCTCACTGGCAACCTTCGCCTACGTGCTGGCTAACGAGCGCTGCGGCGTAGAGGCTGAACTGGTCGCCGTTCGCTACGGCAGCCCCACTTATAACGGTCAGATCATCGTCCACGCCGATAGTGGCATCAGCAGTCTTGAGGATCTCGCGGGCAAGACCTTCTGTCGCCCTGACCCCCTCTCCACCAGCGGCTGGATTATCCCTGAGTTGACGATGCGCGCCGCCGGGATCAATCCGGAATCAGACCTGGCAGAGGTCGTGGACGCCGGTAGCCACGACGCGGTCATCGCCGCCGTCTACAACGGCGACTGTGATGCTGGCGCCTCCTACGTGGATGCCCGCAGCACTATCGAAGAGGACAATCCCGATGTGATGGAAACCGTAGTCGTCATCGAGGTCACTGAGGACATCCCCAACGATGGCGTTCAGGTCATCCCTGATATGGACGAGGAACTGAAGACCAAGATCATCGACGGGCTTCTGGCCATCTCCGAGACCGAGGAAGGCCAGGAAGCGCTGGACACGGCCTACAGTTGGGCCGCGCTGGAGAAGCACGGGGATGAGTTCTATGATCCCTTCCGGCAGGTCTTGCAGGCTTCCGGGATGAGCATCGAGGAATTGCAGGAGTAAATGCCCGGTTAGCATGGATTTTGTGAAGGGGGGACATTTTGTCCCCCCTTCTTGATGGATATGAAGGGCTTCTATGCATCGTGAAAATGGAGTTTTCCAGTAAGCTGTCATCAGAATTCGGAAGTCTCAAGAGGTCCATTGCACAGCGGATTTTAACGCTAGGCGAGTTAGTCTTCCCTCCGAGGTATTCAGTGAAAGACTTCCGAATTCTCAAGTGGAAAACTCTTATCGTGAAAGGTAAAGCTTATGCTTGAGGTCAAGAACCTGACCAAAATTTATGATGACGGTACTGTCGCCCTCCGTAACGTAAGTTTCAGGGTAAGGGATGGCGAGTTTTTGATCATCATCGGCCTCAGCGGCTCCGGCAAATCCACGCTGCTGCGTTGCATCAATCGCTTGATTGAGCCGACAGAGGGGCAGGTAATCTGGGACGGCGTGGACATCACAGCCGCCGATCCGACCGAGTTGCGCAACGTCCGGCGTCAGATCGGGATGATTTTCCAACATTTCAACCTGGTTAGGCGCTCCCCAGTTATCACCAACGTGCTCGCCGGGCGACTGGGATACATCAGCCAATGGCCCAGTCTGCTTCATCGCTTCCCAAAGAAGGATCGTCAGATGGCGATGGATGCACTGAAGCGTTTGGGCATCGAGGATCAAGCCCACAAACGGGCGGACGAGCTGAGCGGCGGGCAGCAGCAGCGTGTGGGCATCGCCCGCGCTCTCATGCAGCAGCCGGAGATCATCCTGGCCGACGAGCCGGTGGCGAGCCTCGATCCAGTGCTGGCCCACTCCATCCTGGATCACCTGGAGATGCTGCACACGGAAGAGGATATCACCATCCTTTGCAGCCTCCACTATCTGGATCTGGTGCAACAATATGCCACGCGCGTGATCGGCCTGCGAGCGGGCGAGATCGTCTATCACGGCACGCGCGAGGAGATTCGCGCTATGTCAGATGATGAATTCAAGGAAATTTACGGCCAAGAAGCGGTCCGCGTAAGCGCCGGATTGAGTCAAGGAGGATGAGGCTATGGCCATAATGCAAACCAAAGATGAAAAACGCCCCAGCCTGGTGCCCGCTCCGGCAGCCGGCTTAGCCTCACTCGTTATCCCCGGCCTGGGTCAAGCCCTGGCCCGTAAGATCGGGCGCGGGTTGCTCATCCTTAGCGCCTTGCTCAGCATCATCGGTCTGATGGCCTGGCGTGTCCTTGGACTGGCCCATCGCGAGCCCACGCCGATGGCGATGTTGACCAAGGCATTCACCCGACGCCCCTTTTTCGTGGGATTGGTCATCGGCGGCACCATCCTCCTTTGGCTATGGTCGGCTTGGGACGCCTACAAGCTGGCCCAGCCGGAGGGACAGGGCAGCCTCGGCGTCTTCGTGCTGATCCTGATCCTATTTTTCTCCCTGGGATGGCAGATCAGCGAGATTGACATCTATAAGGCAGTGACGGAGCTTTCCGACACATGGCCGCTGCTCTCCAAGGTGCTTTGGCCCTGGGACGCGGCCATAACGCACGAGACGGATACGGTCAGCGCTGGTGCATCCGTACAGGCACCTTGCAACGATGATCCCCCGCCGATACCGGATGAGGAGGAGGGAGAGCCCTACCTGAAGAGCGAGCCGACCTGTGGCAAGATGACCGAAATGGACGAGAACAACGACCGTATCCTTGGCACTACTCTGACGCTCTACGGAAAGAACTTCGAGCCCAATACAGAGGTGCAAATCTGGTGGGAGGACCCCATCGGCAACGAGTTCCGCATACGCCAGGAGGGAGAATACGTCACCGCCGAGACTGACGCTCAAGGCTCCTTCCAACTCGAGGTCATTATGCCCTACCGGCTGCTGCCGCCCAGCGCCGAAGGTCCGCAGGTCCATTACGTGGAGGGGCGACAGGTCTCAGAAACGGGCGCGGTGCATCCCAGCGAGCCGCTGTTGCTCAGCATCGAGCGTATGATCGAGACCATCTTCCTGGGAATGATGGCCACGGCCTTCGGCATCGTCTTCGCGGTTCCGGTCAGCTTCCTGGCCGCCCGAAACCTGATGTCCGGCTCCTGGTTCGCGCTCGGCGTCTACTACGTCACGCGCGGCATCTTGAACATTATCCGCTCGATTGAGCCCCTCATCTGGGTCATCATCGCCGCCCAGTGGGTCGGGCTGGGCCCCTTCGCTGGCATCATCGCCCTCACCATCCACACCATCGCCGCGCTGGGCAAGCTCTACTCCGAGGCCATCGAGTCCATCGATCCCGGCCCGATTGAGGCCATCAGGGCCACCGGCGCGACTGGCCTACAGACGATTATGTACGCCGTGGTGCCGCAGATGATCCCGCCCTTCGTCTCCTTCTCCATCTACCGCTGGGACATCAACGTGCGCATGTCCACGGTGGTCGGTCTGGTGGGCGGCGGCGGCATCGGCTTCCTGCTGGTGCAGTATATCCGCTTGCTGAACTTCCGCGCGGCCGGCATCGCGGTCTGGTTCATCGCCATCACCGTGGCGATCCTGGACTACATCAGCGCGGAGATTCGAGAGCGGTTTGTGTAGCTTGAACATGACAACTCGCCCGCGCCGTTCCGAGGGGACGGCGAAGCCGCCCGATTTGTTCGCCCGCATCGCGCATCAGTATGACGCGCTCAACCGCTTGATGTCGCTGGGGCTCGATCGGCGTTGGCGCCGCCTGACGGTCGATGCCGCCGCGCTGCCCGCAGACGGACGCGGGCGCGTGCTGGACGTGGGCGTCGGCACCGGCGACCTGGCGCTGGCCCTGCTGGAGCGCTGGCCCGGAGCCACCGTGGTGGGGCTCGATCCGGCGCTGGAGATGATGTACATCGGGCAGCGCAAGTCCGGCGCCGGCGCCGTGGACTGGACGCAGGGCGACGGGCTGCGCCTGCCCTTCCCCGCTGGATACTTCGACGCAGCGGTGAGCGCCTTCGTGCTGCGCAACGTGTCGGACGTGGAGCAAACATTGAGGGAGCAGCGCCGCGTGGTGCGCGATGGGGGGCGCGTGGTCTGCCTGGAGATGACCTGGCCGCGCAATCCGATCTTCCGCGCGTTGTTCAGTTTCTACTTCGCCGAGCTGATGCCGCGCATCACGGGCGCCCTGAGCGGTCAGCCCGAAGCTTACCGCTACTTGCCGCGCTCGGTGGAGCGCTTTCTGTCCCCGGATGAGCTGAAGGCCACGATGGAACGCGCCGGGCTGCGGCGCGTGCGCTATCGAATGATGGGCTTTGGCGCTGTCATGTTGCACGTGGGAAATTTATGAAATAGATTGGTTCAATCTCTGAGATTGAACCAATCTCCGTAAAACTATGAGACTGATCATCGGCATTTCAGGGGCCAGCGGGGCCATCTACGGCGTGCGCTCGTTGGAGGCGCTCGCCGCGCGGCCCGATGTCGAGACGCATCTGGTCGTCAGCCGCGCCGCGCGTATGATCATCCCCCACGAGCTAGGCCGATCCGTCTCCGAGGTGGAAGGATTAGCGGACGTTGCTTACCTCCCTGATGACCTCGCGGCGCCGCTCGCCAGCGGCTCGTTCGCCCGCCACGGTATGCTGATCGCGCCCTGCTCGATCAAGACCCTCTCCGCAGTGGCCAACTCCTACGCCGCCAACCTCATCGCCCGCGCCGCCGATGTGACGCTGAAAGAGGGCCGTCCTTTGCTGCTCCTCGTGCGAGAGACGCCGCTCCATCTGGGCCACCTGCGCCTGATGGCGCGCGCCGCCGAACTCGGCGCGACTATTTTCCCTCCCACACCCACCTTCTACGGTCACCCGCAGAGCGTGAGCGAGCTCGTCGATGACAGCGTGGGGCGGGCGTTGGCGCGGCTGGGCCTGGAAAATGAGCTTTACGCGCGATGGAAGGGTGGTCAAGGTGACGGATGAACGGGACGACAAAGCGGCCAGCCGTGGCCTGCCATCCTACGTCTGGCGGGCGGGGCAGGAGCGGCGCTTCCAGATGGTGCGCCGCTGGGTGGAGCTGTCGGACCGGCGCCTGCTCGATGTGGGCTGCGGGGTGGGGATGTACACCGAGGCTTTCTCGCGCCACACTCCCCACGTCTTCGGCATCGAGGTCGAGCACGAGCGGGCGCTGGAGGCGCGTGATGGGGCCAGGGTCATCCAGGCCATCGGCGAGCGTCTCCCCTTTCCCGATGCTACCTTCGACGTAGTTTTCTCCCACGAGGTGCTGGAGCACGTCTCCGATGACCGGGCCTGCGTGGCGGAGATGGTGCGCGTGACCCGTCCCTCTGGGCGCATCGTGATCTTCGTCCCCAACCGGTTCTATTTCTTCGAGACCCACGGTATCTTCTGGCGCGGGCGCTATCATTTCGGCAACGTGCCCCTGGTCAACTGGCTGCCCACGCCGCTGCGCGACCGGCTGGCCCCTCACGTGCGAGCCTACACCGCCGGTGGGCTGCGCGAGCTCTTCCGCCGCCTTCCGGTGCGCATCATCCACCAGAGCCAGATATTCCCCGGTTATGATAACGTCGTGGCTCTTGCGCCCAGGCTGGGCCGCGCGCTGCGGGCCGTTACCTACACCCTCGAACGCACGCCGCTGCGCATCTTCGGGCTGTCCCATTTTCTGGTGGTGGAGAAGATGATTGAATGATGTCTGACTGCATCCTGCATCTTGCAGATGACGGGAGGTTTATAGAATGAGTAAAAATTCAAAACGCTTCTTTCGTATGGACGCGAAAGACGGCCCGCGCTGGGGCCTGGTCGAAGAGGAGGCCGTTTACGAAATAGAAGGCGACATCTTCGGAACCTGGGAGCGCGGCGATGCGCTTGGCCCTTTGGAAAGCGTGCGGCTGCTGGCCCCGGTCTCGCCGACCAAGATCATCTGCGTGGGGCGCAATTATCCGGCCCACGCCGCCGAGCACGGCTCGGTCGTGCCCGACGAACCGCTGCTTTTCTTCAAGCCGCCCAGCGCCATCATCGGCCCTGATGATGACATTCTCCTGCCGCCCCAGTCAAAGCAGGTGGAGTACGAGGCGGAGCTGGCCGTGGTCATCGGGCAACGCTGCCGGGATGTGAAGACAAGGGCGGCCTGGGATTATGTGCTGGGTGTGACCTGCGGCAATGATGTCACCGCTCGTGATTTGCAGCGGCGGGACGAGCTCTGGACCCGGGCTAAGGGCTTCGATACTTTCTGCCCGCTGGGGCCGTGGCTGGTGGTTGGCCTGGAAGAGGAGGAGGTGGCCGATTTGCGGGTCACGGCGCGGGTCAACGGCGAAGTGCGTCAGGACGCGCGCACCTCGGAGATGGCCTTCTCGCCGGCCGACCTCATCGCCTATGCTGCGTCCATTATGACGCTTGAGTCGGGCGACGTGATTATGACCGGCACGCCGGAAGGGGTAGGCCCGCTGGCTCCGGGCGACGTGGTGGAGGTCGAGGTGGA
>CAZANJ010000044.1:1710-12633 GCA_964486415.1 uncultured Anaerolineales bacterium | reverse complement strand
ACCGTCGTAGCAACTCTGTCTTGAGGCACCATAATTGCACTCCTCTGATCTTGTGAATAGCTCCAAAAAAGATGCCGAGGCCCAGATTCGAACTGGGGACACCCTGATTTTCAGTCAGGTGCTCTACCAGGCTGAGCTACCTCGGCGCTTCCAACGGGCGTTATTCTATCCTAAAAGGAAAATCTTGTCAAGCTTCCTCCGGGGCTGATTGCAAAGATGCCTCAAGACTTGCCCGATCGACGCGTGAGGTCAAGTCCAAACTCAGCGGGGTAACGGAGACGACGCGATCTACCGCCAGCGCGTAAATGTCGGAGTCGGACTCAACATCCTCTGGATTGTCGAGCGGCTCATAATCTATCAATCCTGGCCTGGTCAAGCTGGATCGTTGCGGCGACAATGGCCTGAAGTAAGTATGCCGTGAGGCCCGGGTCAGCCGCCAGGGCGTCTCAGTGGTCGCATCAGAGGGCACGTCCAACTTGAGCACATCTACGTCAAAGGGCAGTTGTGCTTCAAGCAAATAGCGGGCGAAGAAGCGTGCGAAATGAATCGCAGCGCTGAAATCCACGTCGTCGGAGGGTTGAATGTGTGTCTCCTTGGGCGTTTGCAAGGAGACGGCGAGGGAGGGCAAATCATGGGCCGCTCCTTGCAGCGCCGCGCCGACAGTGCCGGACACCGTGATGTCTGACCCCACGTTTTCGCCGTAATTGATGCCAGAAATGAGCAGCGATGGCTTTCGAGGGGCCAACTCAAGCAGAGCATGCAGGACTGCCAAGGCCGGTGAGGCGTCAACCTGATAGGCTGGATGAAAGCGCCCATCCAGCTTCACCTCGCGCTGCACTAAATCCCCCGTGAGATTGTGCGGCATGCTCCGGCCGGCTCCTGAATGCTGTCGATTGGGCGCCACGATCAGGAGCTCGCCCAGGGGAAGTACGGCTTGAGCGGCCGCCCGCAGCCCTGGCGAATCGATGCCGTCATCGTTGGTTACCACGATCAGAGGTGGCGATTTTGTATCTTTCTTCATAACGGGCGAATGATAGCAGGAAGCGGCCCTTTGAGCAAGCGCCCGAAATTCAAAAATACTCTGGACGCCCCATTGAATCTGTGTTAAAATAAGTCATCGTAATCCGACCATTTGGAGATTGATATGCGTCGCTATCTTTACCTAATTTTTGGACTATTCATCCTCCTGGCCTTAAGAGTGCGCGCTGCCGACGCCTCCGGCCTACCTAACCCCAGCCCGCCTTCCGGGCGAGTAGAGCACGCGCGTTATGTCTGTGTGCCTAACCTCCTCTGGCGCGACCCTGAACTATGCCCCGATCGCGGCCCCGGCACGACTGCCTACCGCATGGCCTCTATTCATCTTCCCGACCCCCTGCCCGAACTACCGGCCATAGAATTGCCCCACGATGATGAAGATGAAGAGAACAAACTACTTCCCCATACCTATGCCCACGTCATCACGCTGCCGCTGAACATCTACCACCATCCTATGGAAGCGACCATGGACCTACCACCGGCCCGCACAATGCTCTCCGGCGATTGGTGGGTCAGCGTGGAGAATCTGGTCGAGTACGAGGGGCAGCAGTGGTATCAGATCAACGAGGAAGAATTCGTGCCGGCCGAGATGCTGGCCCTGGCCAACCCATCCCATTTCCAGGGCGTCTATCTCACAGAACAACCACAACACCCCTTCGCCTGGATCAACTGGTGGAGCGTACAGCCCTTGATTATGCCCAATGGGCCGCCCAATGAGGCTGTCGAGCCTCTCCACCGCTATCAGCGCGTCACACTTTTCGCCAGTGAGCCGCGCGGAAACGACGAGATCTGGTACCTGATCGGCCCCGATCAATGGATCGAGCAGAGCCACGTCTCGCGAGTGGATGTCAGCCCGCCCCCCGCCGAGGTCGGCCCTGGGGAGAAATGGATTGAGGTCGATCTGTTCGAGCAGACCATCGCCGCTTACGAGGGCGAGCGCATGGTCTACGCCACCCTCGTCTCCAGCGGGCGCACCGCTACCGCAACCCCGGCCGGACTATATCGCGTCTATTACAAGATGCGAGAGGGCAAAATGAGCAATCCCGACGTGGAAGACGGACACCCCAACTGGTACTACATCGAGGATGTGCCCTGGACTATGTACTTCCACGAGGGCTATTCGATCCACGCCGCCTTCTGGCATAACGCCTTTGGTTTCCTGCGCAGCCATGGTTGTGTCAACCTTTCCCCGCGCGACTCCGAGTGGTTCTTCAACTGGGCCGATCCCCCCGTGCCGGAGGGAATGAAACAGATTTACGTGGGCGACAACAGCGGCACATGGGTATGGGTGCATTTCACCCCGCCCTTCCCAGAAACAGAACAGGAAGAACCAACTGGGGATGCAGGAAACGAAGGGTAACGTTGAAGCCACAAAAGCAATTGCGAGAGCTGTTTCACAACACTGCAAAATACCGCCTCGGATGGATAGTCTTATTCATCATTTTGGGCATAGCCATGCCCCTCTTCGCCGCCTGTAGCGACCCGGCTATTCCCGATTTTACGCCCACACCGACCCGCACTCCTCGGCCCACACCGACGCCCACGCCGACCTCCACCCCAACGCCGATGCCGACACCGACGCCCGCTTGGCCGGTGACGGTTTTCATCCCTTCTGGATTGCCGCGCACGCTCTCCGAAGCGCTGGATGGAGCACTCGCTGAACACCCCGAATTGTTCGTTCCCATCACAGCCGCCGAGAGCGCCGATGTGCAAATCCTGCTCAATCCCGGCTCCGAGGCGAACCCGCTCGCCGAGTGGGTCTACGCCCTCGTGGTTCCATTCCCTACCCTGAATGATGGGGTGGCCTGGGCCGAAGTCGCCGGGCGCTGGAACGGCTCGCCGAGCGGCCCCTTCGCCCAGCAGCCCCTGCTGATGACGGTCGACACCGCCCAGACACTGGCCTCGGTGATGGGCGAGCCCTCCAAGGATGCCATCGAGATCGTCTCAGAGGAGGAAATCGTGCAACGAGCCTGGGACACGCGCCCAGCCTGGGCCATCGTCCCTTTCGACCATCTGGAGCCGCGCTGGAAGGTGCTGCGAGTGGACGATGTCTCGGTGCTAGACCGCGAACTGGACACAGCCACCTACCCGCTGATCCTGCGCGTCGGCGCAACCGGAATCGAGCGCGGCGTCGATAAGCTCCACGAGATACTGCCCAGCGCTGGGGAAACGCGCCACTCTATTACCAACCGCGATCCGGATAAGCTCTCGGTGGTGATGATGACGGGCGTCACCGCGCTCACGCGGGCCACCGCCATGCGAATGGCGCGCCACGGCGTGACCTATCCGGCCCAGGACATCCGCGAGTGGCTGCTGGAGCCCGACATCACCCACATCAGCAGCGAGGTCTCATTTGCCGAGGACTGCCCGCCGCCGGGGGATTACTACACCATGGTCTTCTGCTCCGATCCGAGCTTCATCGGCCTGTTGGAGGATGTGGACATCGACTTAGTGGAGCTGACCGGCAATCATCTGCTCGATTGGGGCCTGGAGGCGATGGAGCTCTCGCTGAAGATGTACGAGGAGCACCAGATACCCTACTTCGGCGGCGGCTGGGACGTGGTGCAGGCTCGGAAGCCGTTCACGGTCACTCACGGGGTGCATAAATTCGCCTTCGTGGGCTGCAACCCGGCGGGCCCCCCATCCGTCTTCGCCACAGAGAACCGCGCCGGAGCGGCCCCCTGTGCCTATGGTCAAATCCGCGAGCAACTCGCCCCGCAAGTGCGCCAACTGCGCGAACAGGGCTTCATCCCCATCGTCACGCTTCAGTATCTGGAGTTCGACCGTTATGCGCCCACGCCGCAGCAGCAGGCCGACTTTCGCGCTTTGGCCGAGGCCGGCGCCGCCATCGTCAGCGGCAGCCAGGCCCATCAGCCCCAGGGCTTCGACTTCCACGCCGGCGCCTACATCCACTATGGCCTAGGAAATCTCTTCTTCGACCAGATGCAGCGCCTGGAGTATCGGCAAGAATTTTTGGATCGGCACGTCTTCTATGATGGACACCACATCAGCACCGAGGTTTTGACCGCGATGCTGGAGGACTACTCTCGCCCACGTCCGATGACGGCTGAGGAACGCGCGAAGCTACTGGAGGCCGCGTTCACAGCGAGCGGATGGTGAATCACATTTCACGTTTCACGTCCCACATTACACTATGAGCACGAAAAACAACCACATGCCTTCCCTGATGGAGTTCGGCTCCATTCCCCTCGATCCGATCTACGCCTGGGGCATTGTGCTGGAACCGGTGGAGACGCTCATCGAGCGCACTGCCGATTTCATCGAAAAGCTCGCCCGTGAGTCTTACGAGCGCGGCGAATCTTTCACGCGCGAGGAGTTGGAGGAGCGTTTCCTGGCCTTCTTCGACCGTCTGGTGGAGCAAGGCACGCTCACCCGCTTGCCCGATGCCCCGCCGGAGAGAGGGCGCCGCATCCTGGGCCCCTACCGTTGGCTAAAGGCCCAGAACATCCGCATCGAGCGGCTGGTCGAATACTGGCAGGAACAGGCTGGGGATTAGAGGAGGACTGAACGAACCGGAGCGCCACTTCCTGACAATGTGACAGCAGGATGGTGGCGCTCCAGTGGGTTTACTCGATCCTTGAAACTACAGCTTCTCGGCGACCGCCTCGGCCACCTCCAACGTGGTAGCGTCTCCGCCCAGATCGTAGGTGCGAACCTCTCCCTCCTCGATCACCTCGGCGATGGCCTTCTCCAGATCCTGAGCCATCTCGCTCTCGCCCAGCCAATCCAACATCAGCCGGATCGCCAGCAGCATCGCCGTGGGGTTGACCTTATACATACCGGCGTACTTGGGCGCTGAACCATGAGTCGGCTCGAAGATGGCGAAATCGTCGCCGATGTTGCCGCTGGCGGCGAATCCCAGTCCGCCCACCAACTGCGCCGACAGGTCAGAGACGATGTCGCCGAACATATTGCTGGCGACCATCACGCCGTAATCCTGCGGGTTCTTGACCAGCCACATCGCCATAGCGTCCACGTTCGTCTCCCACAGCTCGATCTCCGGATACTCCTCGGAGATCTTCCGCGCCTCGCGTACCATCATCCCCGATGTCTCGCGGATCACGTTGGGCTTCTCCACCAGCGTGACGGTGGGGTATCCATACTTATCGGCATATTCGAAGGCGGCCCGCACGATGCGCTGGCAGCCCTTGCGGGTGAAGATGCGCGTGGAGAGAGCGATGTCCTCCGATGCCACGCCCTCGAAAGCGGCCATGCCGGAGCTGAGCTCCTCCAGCAAATCCCGCAACTCGGCGGGCAAGGGGTGGAACTCCACGCCGGCGTAAAGACCCTGCGTGTTCTCGCGGAAGACCACCAGGTCGATGTCATCCCGGTAGTTGAGCGGATTGCCCTTGAATGCCTTGCAGGGCCGCAGATTGACGTATAGATCGAAGAGCTGCCGCATGCGCACGATGGGACTGCGGTAGGTCAAACCTTTCCCCTGCAATTCCGGTGCCAGCTCCGCCTCCGCCTCCTCCTTGGGCTTGGAGGTGATAGCGGCGAAAAGGGCACAATCACACGTCTTGAGCAGATCGACCGTGCGCTGTGGCAAGGGCTCGCCCTCGGCGCACCAGAACTCCCAGCCGATGTCCGCGTGGACGTACTCGGCGTCCAGATCAATCTTGTCGAGCACGATCTTCGCTGCGTCCATCACGTCGTTGCCAATGCCGTCCCCTGGCATCAGCGCGATTTTGTACTTTGCCATAACTCCTTTATTCCTCCTAAATAACGGCGCGTATGGAAGAGCGCCATTTGCAATGGGCGGGCACAAGACCCGCCCCTACATTGCTACTTGCACACTTGCCTACTCAACACCCAACCGCTGACGCACGTGGGGTATCAATCCCCCAGCCTCCAGAATCTCCATCACCTCTGGTGAGAGGGGCGGGAAGGTGTACTCGCCCTGCGGCGTCGTTACCGTACCGGCGGCGAAGTCGATGGTTATCTCATCGCCCGACTCGACCCCTTCCACCGCAGCGCAGGTCACGATGGGCAGCGCTTGGTTGATGCAGTTGCGGAAGTAGATGCGGGCGAAACTGCGGGCCACGATGGCCCCCACGCCCGCCTCCTTGAGACAGGTCACCGCCTGCTCGCGGGAACTGCCGCAGCCCCAGTTCTTGCCCGCCACGATGATGTCGCCGGGCTGCACCTTCTCAGCGAAGGATGGATCCAGATCCTCCAGGGCGTGCTCCGCCATCTCCGCCGGATCGGTGATGCTGTAGGTGTATTTGCCGGGGAAAATAACGTCGGTATTCACGTCGTCGCCGTACTTCCACACCCGACCCGTGATCTTGGTCTTCATGCTACACCTCCCTCGGATCCGTGATGACGCCGGTGAGCGCCGAGGCGGCCACCGTGGCCGGGCTGCCCAGGTAGATGAAAGCCTCCTTGGAGCCCATGCGCCCCTTGAAGTTGCGGTTTGCTGTCGAGATGGTCGCCTCGCCCGGTGCCATGCAGCCCTCGTGTGCGCCCAGGCAAGGGCCACAGCCGGGATTGAGCAGCGTCGCACCGGCGCTAACCAGATCGCTGACGTATCCCTGCTCGATGGCGGCCAGCAGCACCTCGCGCGATGCGGGCAGCACCAGCAAGCGCACGCTCGGCGCGATCCGCTTGCCGCGCAGAATCTCCGCCGCCGCCGCCAGATCCTCCAGCCGACCGTCGGTGCAGGTGCCCACCAGCGCCTGGTCGATGGGCGTGCCGGCGAGTTCGGTGACCGGCGCCACGTTGTCGACCGTGTGCGGCTTGGCCACCTGCGGGACGATCTCGCTCGCGTCATACTTGATGACGCGCTCGTAGCTGGCGTCAGGATCGGCATATACTTCCTCGTACTCGCGCTCGACCCGTCCCTCCAGCCAAGCGCGGGTTTTCTCGTCCGGCTCGACCACGCCGTTCTTGGCCCCCATCTCGGCGGCCATATTGGTCAGCACCATGCGGCTGGCGACGCTCATCTCCCGCACCGTCTGGCCCGCGAACTCGACGGAGCAATAATTGGCCCCGTCGGCCCGCAAGTCGCCGATGATGTGCAGGACCACGTCCTTCGCCATCACGCGCTCCGGCATTTCCCCCTCGATGAGGAGGCGCAGACTCTCCGGCACGCGCAGCCAGATCTGACCGGTGGCCATCACCGCCGCGGCCTCCGTGCGCCCGATGCCGGCCGAGAAGGCGCCGAACGCGCCGTGGGTCGTGGTATGAGAATCGCTGCCCACGATGACGGCACCCGGCCAGGCGTGGCCCTTCTCCGGCAACACCTGATGACAGATGCCCTCCCCGATGTCATAGAAGGCGGAGATGCCCTGCTCGGCGACGAACTCGCGGATGGTCTGATGGTGAGTCGCGTAGGTCTCGTTGGCCGCCGGCGCCACGTGATCCAGCACGATCACATTGATGTTCGGATCGGCCACCTTATCGACGCCGATGCGACGGAACTTGTTGGAGATATCCGCCGTGTTATCGTGCGTCAGAAGCTTGTCGGGCCGGACGGTGATGATCTGCCCCGGCACGACGCTCTCCAGCCCGGCCTTGCGGGCCAGGACTTTCTCGACAAAAGTTTGTCCCATTCTCCTACTCCTTACTCCCTACTCCTTATTTCCACTCACTCCTCCAGCGATTTACCGTAGGCGAAGAGATCGCCCGCCTGGTAAATGTCCATCTGCACCTGAGAGAACGGTTCTGCCTCAAACGACTCGCCATCTTCGAGCGTCAGTTGACCAGTCTCGAAATCGACCGTTATCTCGTCGCCGCTCTCGAACTGGTCGGCTATCTCGGTCAGGCCGGGGAAAGAGATGATGGGCAGCCCGCTGTTGATGGCATTCCGCTTGTAGATCGCGCCGAAGCTCTCGGCCACGATGGCCCCGATGCCCAGCGCACGGAAGCAATCCACCGCTTGCTGCCGCGACGACCCGGCGCCGAAGTTCTTGCCGGCCATGATCACGTCGCCCGGTTGGGCCTTCTCGGCGAAATCCTCGGCTGAACCTTCAGCCCAGCCGCTCAGATTATCCAGCGTGTATTGCCCCATCTCGTCCACGTCGGTGATGTGCAGATACTGGTTGTGGAAGATCATATCGGTGTCGATGTCGTCGTACAGCTCGCCGTCGGGGTCGGAGAGGACCCAGAGGCGGCCCTTGACTTCAGTCCTTGGGATGTCGTTTATCCCCTTCATAATTCTACCTCCGGCACTGTGATCTCGCCCTTGAGTGCGCACCAGGCCGCCGTGACCGGGCTGGCCAGGTAAGTGTCACCGGGGCCTTGCTTGCCGGGGAAGTTGCGGTTGCTGGTGCTGATCTGCACCTGCTCCTGCCCCGTCATCCCCAGGTGGCCCGACGCGCAGCCGCCGCAGCCGGGATTGCTGATGATAAACCCGGCCTCGAAAAGCGTCTCCAGCACCCCGGAGCGCAGCATCTGCTCGTAAACCTCCCGCGTGGCGGGCACCGCTGTGGCCATCAGTCCTGGCGCGACTCGCTTCCCGGCCACGATCTCCGCCACAGCCGCGAAATCCTCGAAGCGCCCGTTGGTGCAGGAGCCGAAGAAGACGGAGTCGACGCGCCGCCCGGCCACCTCGCGCACCGGCACCACGTTGGACGGGCTGGGCGGACAGGCGATCATCGGCTCCAGATCGGTGATGTCCACCTCGACCGTCTCGACGTACTCAGCGTCGGGATCGGCATAGACGCCCGAAGCTTCCTCACCCGTGCGCTCGCGGGCGTAGGCCAGCACCTCCTCCGAGGGCGGGATGAGGCCGATGATGCCCCCGATCTCGGTGACCTGGCTGGCCAGCGTGATGCGCCCCGCTAAGTCCAGCGCCTCAATCGCCGGGCCGTAGAACTCCACCGCGCGACCGAGCGCGCCGCTGGAGCCGAGCTGGCCCATGATCGCCAACGTCAGGTCGCGGGCGGTGCAGGGCGGTTTGATCTCGCCCCTGACGACAATCTTCATCGTCGGCGGCACCTCGAACCAGGACTTACCGGCCTTGAAGGTGAAGGCGATGTCCTGATCCCCCATGCCCTGCCCGAAGGCGCCGACCGCGCCCAGCATGTTCAGGTGGCTGTCGGTGCCGACGAAGGTCGAGCCGGGATAGGCCAGCCCTTCCTCGATGGCCACGTGAGAGCCGATCCCGGCGTCCACGTCATACACCCTGACCCCCTGCTCCCGCGCCCAGATGCGACAGGTTTGTTGATTCTTGGCGTAGGGGATGTTGCTGGGCGGCACGACCAGGTCGAAAGTGAAAAATGTCTTCTCCTTGTCATCGACGGGCGCGTCGCCGTAGTGTGCGCGATAATTCTGCACCACGTTAGGCCCGGCGAAGTCCCGCGCAGTGCGCACATCGAGCTCAAGCCAGATGATGTTACCCGGCTCCACCGGCACCTCGCCGGAGCTGTGAGCCTCAAAAATCTTCTGTATAATCGTCTTTCCGGTCATAATCGCTCACTCGCCCACCATCTTCGCTGCCAATTCCTTCTTTTCCCCAGGTGAAGAACCTTCACCCATGCGTTTGATGGCGTGGAAGCTCATGTAATCGGCGTGGTTGACCAGCGTCGCTTCGGTGGTGCGCTGCACCTTGTCGCCCTCGCCGGCGTGGGCCGCGATGATGTGCTGCACCTCCGGCGGCAGGCCGAAGCGTGCCGCCAGCTCCATGCCGGTGAAGGGATGGCGCAGCAGCTTGCCCTCGTAGGTCTGCACCGTCACGCCGTCGTCGCGATTCTCGTACTCCAAAAGCTTGCCGATGTCGTGCAGCAGCCCGCCGGAGACGAGAACGTCCATATCCACCGGCACGCGCTCGCCGTAGATCTGGGCGAAGGTCTCCGCGGCGCGGATGGCGGTCAGCGTCACCGCGCGGATGTGCTCGATGTAGGAGGCCGGGCAGGGATCGATCAGCAGCGTGAAGGGCATGCGGTTCAACCTATCCGGCGTCCAACCGCTCTCCTCCATCGCCGCCTCCCAGACCTTGAGCGTCTTCTCGCGCAGTGCCTCATCCTCGATCAAGTCAAATTCCGGCATCAACTCAAGTAATCTCTCTCGCATCACTTCCTCCAAATGTAACGCATTACGTTTCACGTTTTACGATAACTCCCGTTCCTCCGGCCCGCTGTAATCCTGCGCCGTGGGCGAGATGCGCCGCATAGGCCGCTGATTGGTGATCTCGTCGAAGACGTGGGCCGTCAATCCCACCGTGCGCGAGATGGCGAAGAGGCCATTCCCCATCTCCGGCGGGAAGTCCAGCTCGCAGAGCACGGCGGCGATGGCGCCATCGACGTTCATCGGCAGATCCTTGCCCAGCGTCTCCTTCAGCGCTTGCCGGATCGCTCCGCCCATCTCCACGTATTCGCCCGCCACGCCCTCCTCCTCGCAGATGGCGAAGAGCTTTCTGGTGCGCGGATCGTTCTTGTGGATGCGATGACCGTAACCCGGGATGCGCTTCTTCTGCGCTCGATAATCCTCGACCAACTCACGGGCCGCGCTGAGCGAGTCTTGATCGTTCTCATGCTTCCGCTCCACCGCCTCCATCAACACCCGCATGCAGCCCTCGATGGCCCCGCCGTGGTGGCGGTTGATGGTCATGATGCCGGCCGCGATACCGGCGGTCAACGGTGCGCCGCCCGAGGCCACCGTCCGCGCCGCCAGGACGGAGGGCGGCGTCGCGCCGTGATCCACACTGGAGACTAGAATAGTGTCCATCACGCGCCCCTGCGATTCGGTGGGCAGCTCGCCCTTCAGCACCAGGTATACCATATGCGCGAAGGGCACTTGGCCCATCAGCTCGTCGATGCGGTAACCGCGCACGGCTACCTTGTTCGGCTCAATCTTCGTGATCGGTTGTGACCAGGTCTGTTCAGTCATTGATCTCCTTGGTAGGTTGGTATATTGGTAGGTTGG
>CAZANJ010000044.1:0-1610 GCA_964486415.1 uncultured Anaerolineales bacterium | reverse complement strand
TTGGTATATTGGTAGGTTGGATCCCAATCTACCAATTTACAAATCTAATTTCGCCAGCACCTTTTTAGTCGCCTTCGGCAGGTCCATAAATCCCTCGACCACAGTCGCGCCGACCTCGCGCAAGCGCTCGACCTTGCCCTCGTAGGTGCCGCGTCCGCCCTCGACGATGGCGCCGGCGTGTGAAAAGCGGGTGCCGCTCTTGGCCGCCTTGCCGCCGATGTAGGCCACCAGCGGCTTGGTGAAAGCGCCCGCCTCGATCAGATCGGCCACGCGCTCCTCCTGGCTGGTGCCGATCTCGCCGAACATCACCACGGCCTTGGTCTCCGGGTCCTGCTCATAGAGCTCCATCACGTCGGGGTGGGGCAGACCGACGACGGCGTCCCCGCCGACGTGGGTCAATGTGGTGGCGCCGATGCCCTCCTGCGCCAGATAATAGGCCATCGACGAGGTGATGCCGCCGCTGCGCGATGAGATTCCCACCGGTCCGGGGAAGAACCATGACTTGGCCGAGGCGGCGCGTCCGCCCATCATACCCACCACGGCCTTGCCGGGGCTGAGCACGCCCAATGTGTTCGGCCCGATAAAGCGGGCGTCCTTCTCCTTGGCCCGCTTGGCGATGGCGAGCACGTCGTAGATGGGCACACGGTCGGGCACGATGACCAATAGCTTGACCCCGGCGTCGATGGCCTCCAGAGCCCCGCTCTTGACCAGCGGCGCGGGGATGAAGAGCACGCTGACGTCGATCGGGCCGGCCTTCTCCCAGGCCTCCTCGACGGTGTCGAAGACGGGAATGCCCTCCACGTCCTGCCCGCCGCGACCGGGTGTCACGCCGGCCACGACGTCGGTGCCGTAACCGACCATCAGCTTTGTCCGTCTCGAACCCTCGCGCCCGGTGATGCCTTGCACCAGCACGCGCTTGGTTTGATCAATCAATATAGACATGCATGTCCTCCATTTGTTTGACAAAGTGTTTTCACAATGTTATAATCCTCATCGAACGACAACGTAACTCCGGGGGAGTGCTGGACTACCTTCGCGGCTGTCCACCCGAGGCTGAGGGCCCAGAGGCCTCTAAACAGGCGTCCCCGGCCGTTGTCGTTATTTTTATTATGCCCTTCACTCTCTTACCATCCACTCTCGTTTTAACGTTTTCCAGGTCACCAACTGATCACCGACCATTCGGGGCTGAATGAACTGGTACAGCACCCGATCTCGTCCCATGTGGTTGGCACGAATTGCACCTGCTACAAAATCAACCAGTTGGATGCACGGGTTCCTGATGCTATCCACGTAGCCTATCTCTACGCTCAGATCAATCGCATTGCGTACGACAGTGGTCAATTGTGCTCGCTGTCGATGTGTGTTGAAGGGCGTATCAATCGCCAATTCGGCAACGTGTTCCTCTTCTGCTCCACACATTCTCAGCAAGCAATACAACAAGATGCCGTAATTTGTGGGCGTGTGAGGAACGATTTGTGAACCTGTGAAAACGCTAGCTGCGAAGACCTCTACCTTTTCCTTTGCTAGAAACTCCAGGACTTCAGCACGAGCGCTGTACGTTGTAGTGTAGAACTTGAACTCCGAAGAATGAGACCTCTTCGGTTTTTTAC
>CAZANJ010000043.1:0-12644 GCA_964486415.1 uncultured Anaerolineales bacterium | reverse complement strand
AATCCAGCGGGAGCGGCGCAGGTAGACTATTTATTTCCATGTCCCCTTTAACTCTTACTCTCACTAAAGTATACCTGACATAGCCTCATCGTCAACTTGCCCCATTTGTCCCTTAGACGTTAGCGTGCTACAATAACTCAAGCTTCTGACCAACGCTGCTGGCGGCGGGCGTGTCACCTATCGAATCCCATAGATCGACTGGAAACAATGAGCATCGCCCCCCTAACTTCGAGAATTAGTGATCGGACGTTCCCCTACTTGGTCAAGCGAACAATCTACTTCGACGATCTCAAGATGATTGTGAAAGGGTTTTCAGATTTCAAGCTGCAAAAGTCACCCTTCGACAAAGCCCTCAGGATGACTTTTGCTAGTGTCGAAGTGGGGATATCTTCCTGAAATCCCCCAAGGACTTGCGTCATGAGAATTGCGATGCGCAAACTTACGCCTTACATACCGCATTGGCTGCTAAAGCGCATAGCAGACCCTACCATCTCCGTCGCCCCCGGTCAGACCTACACCTTCGATGCAGCCATCCTCGTCATGGACGTGATCGGCTCGACCTTGCTGGCGGATCAATTGACCAGATATGAACGTCAGGGAATTGAGGCGTTGGATCGCGCCTTCGACTCAATTTTCAGCTCGGTGGTGAAATCGACACGTGCGCTGGGCGGGGACGCCACACACTTCAGCGGCGACGCTGTCGCTTGCATGTGGCCGAACGAAAATCCCGCCAGCATGGACGCCCTAGATGTACAACGCCAAACTGCGCTGTGCGCTTGCAACGTTGCGCTGGCGACACAGTTGGTTGTGAAAGAGCTGGAGCCAATAGAAACGCCCGAAGGCCCAACCTCCTTGGCCGTGCGCATCGGAGTCAGCTATGGCCCCATACAGGCCATGATCCTCGGCGGCGACGACCAGCGCTTATGTACCGTCACCGGGGAGGCCCTCGAAGATGCACTCCAGGCGGAAAACAGCGCATCTCCCAACCGTCCCTGCCTCCACCCCAGTGTGATCAAGCTACTGGAAGATTTTATCACCATCGACTCAGAAGATCACCTCGTCCGCTTAAACACCTTGATGCAACCTAAGCCTATCCGAATGCCCTCTGTCGATGACGACCTCCTGCGCCCCTTCATCCATCCGATCCTGATCAATCGAGAACTCGTCGGGCGCCGCGATTTCGTCGCTGAATTCCGACCGGTCACTCCGATTTTCATCCGCTGCACGGGGCCGGGGAAGCCCGAAGACTGGCTCAATGCCTGGGTCCAGAAAGCCCAAAACTGCATCAACAGCTTCGGAGGCTGGCTCAGCGGCGTCGAGGTAATTGACCGGGAAAGTGTGTTGATCGCCACATTCGGCGCCCCGATAGCCTACGAGGACGACGAACGACGGGCGGTGGCCTGTGCGCTGGCGCTACAGGACGCGGCTAACTCCTTGCCCCACGCATTGCAACCACGCATCGGCATTACACAAGGGCGCCTCTTCGCCAGCACCATCGGCGCACCCGAACGACACGCCTACACGCTGATCGGCAACGAGATCAACCTGGCCAGTCGCCTGGCGGAGATGGCCCAACCGGCTGCCGCCAGGCAGATCCTCGTCAGCGAAAGCGTGCGCTCTGCGATGGGTAGGGTCCATCACCAATTCGCCTTTCACAACCTCGGCTCCATGTCCGTGCGCGGCAAGCGGGGGCCGATGCGCCTTTACAGTGTGACGAAAAGCTCGGCGGTCGAGGGCCCTAAGCCCGCGCCTCCTCCAATCGGCGCGACAGCAGAGCAGCGCCCTGATCCCGGACAAAAGCTGGTCGGGCGCGAAAGGGAAATGGCAATCGCCGAAAAAGTAATGGAGCAAACCTGGGCCGAACCCGGCAAGGCCCATCTACTGACCGTCGGCGGGGAGGCCGGCATCGGCAAATCCCGCCTGGCCTCTGAGATAGCCCGCCGCTGGGTAGAGCGTGGCGGGTTCGTGTCCCACAGCGATTGCCTTCTCCCCGCGCGGGAGACCCCCTATCTGCCCTGGCGCTGGATCATCGCCGAGCAGTGCGGCATCAATAAGCGTAGCGGCATCAATAAGCGCAGCGGCATCAATAAGCGCAGCGACATAGAACCGCAAAGCCGGGATGAACCACGTGTCGCGCAGATAGAGCGAATAGCCCACGCGCTGGCCCAGCTGCCCGCGCCCCAAGGCCAGCCGCACTATTGGCTCCTTCGTTTGCCGCTGCTGGCCGAGGCGCTGGGGATGGAGGTAGAGGACAATCACCTGACCCGCGCACTATCGGGACAATCGCGGCGGGATAACACCTTCGCCGTCATCCAGGCCCTGCTGGAGGCCGTGGGCCAGCGCCACCCCACCCTGGTGCTGATGGAGGACGCCCATTGGGCCGATGAGTTATCGCTCCAACTGATGGCCTATCTGGTGCGCAACATTCAAGCGGGGCGAATGCTTCTCCTCCTCGCCCACCGCCCGCTGCCCGAGCCCAGACCGGAGGCATGGCACGTGATAGAGGAACTGCCCCGCCATACCTCCATCGCGCTGGGCGAGCTGAATATAGACGCCAGCCAGGCGCTCGTGCAGGATCAGCTCGGCGGCGCCCGCGTGCCCGACGACCTGGTCGATCTCGTGTTCGAACGCGCTCACGGACACCCTCTCTTCACCGAGGAGATCATTCATATGTTCCAGGACGTGGACGCAGTCCACGTGCGAAAAAACAGGATTGCCTTCGACCGGCAGCGAATAACGGAGACCCGCCTCCCCAAGACTATCCAGGGCGTCGTCCAGGCCCGCGTCGATCAACTGGAGGAGGAGAGCCGCCTGACCCTCAAGGTCGCCAGTGTCATCGGGCGCCTTTTCCCCTATTCCGTCCTGGCGGGCGTCTATCCGGCGCCGATTGGGGATTCCCAGCTCCAGACTCATCTGGATACAGCAGAGCGTATGGGCTTGACCCTGCTGGAACGGCGGGCGCCCGAGCGCGAGTATGTCTTCAGGCATAGCATCACGCGCGATGTCGTCTACGAAAGCCTGACCTTCGCCCAGCGAAGGGAGCTACACGAGGCGGTCGCCCGCTGGTACGAACGCCGACACGCCGATAACCTGGAGCCCTTTTACTCGCTCCTGGCCTACCACTACGCCCACACCCAGAACCGGGAGCGGGAGCTGCACTACCTCATGCTGGCCGCAGAGCACGCCGAGCGTACCCACGCCGTCGCCGAGGCGGTAGGCCATTATGAGCGTGCCCTGGAGCTACTGGACGAGGAGCAAGAGCCAGCCCGCACCGCCGATGTGCTGATGGAGCTGGGACGTGGGGTTCACTATGTGACTGGTCAATATGACCGTTCCCTGAATTGCTTCCACCGGGCGCTCGCGCTGTATGAGAAACTGAACAACTCAATCCAGATCACCGAAGCTTGTTTCGAGATCGCCGACAGGCTGTCCGTGCACGATCTGGACGAGGCCACCCGCTACGTCATACGCGGGCTCGAAGCCATCCAGGATAATCCGGAGTCCACACACCAGATCATCATCGCCTACACCAAGCTGGCCGCTTTCCAGAGCAATCGGGGCAATTATTGGGAGGCCAAGGCATCTCTGGATCAAGCACTCGCTCTGGCCCAGGAGAACGACGACCTCAAGGGGCTGCGAAAGTGTTATAGTCGGCTCTCCATCTATCATCACAGCCAGGGGGAGAGGCAAGAGGCTTTTGAGACCGGGGCGCAGGTCATCCGCTACCTGGAGCTGACCGATCCCTCGGTGGAGAATCGCATCATCGCGCTCAACAACCAGGCCTGCTTCGCTCAGAAAATCGGCGCAGTTGAGGAGTCCATCGCGGCCGGCAAGCGGGGAATGGATCTGGCAAAACGGGCCGGCGTGGTCAGCGAACAGGTGATCCTGGCCTCCTCCTTGGCCGGCATATACAATCACATCGGCGACTGGGAGGCAGCTCAGCGCGTGCTGGAGAAGGGCCTGCTGCTCCTGGAGCAACACCCACATCCCTACCACGAGGTGGCGCTCCATCTCGAACTCGGCGACATGGCCTATGGTCGCGGCGAGTGGGAGGGAGCCATCGAGCACTGGTCGCTGGCCGAGGAGCAATCCCACACCGGCGCCCAGCAGATGTTCACTGCCGAGCTTCGCGCCCGGCTGGCGCGGGTCTGGATTGAGATCGACCTGGAGAAGGCGGAACGGTGGACGGAGGCCGCCTGCTCGCTGGCGGAGGAGCGGGAACAGCGAGGCGCGTTGGCGGCCGCCTATCGCTCCCAGGGTTTGATCGAACGGGCGCGTGGGGACTGGAAGGCCAGCGCGGCCGCCTTCGAGCGCTCCCTGGCGCTGACCCGTGAGCTGAACGATGACCTGGAGGAGGCCCGCACCCTGCTGGCATACGGTCAGCTCCTGGTGGACGCGGGCCGCTCCGCTGATGGCCGCGCCCTTCTGCGCCAAGCGGAGGAACAGGCGAGTACACTCAAGCTCCACCCCGTCGCGCGGGCCGCACGGGAGGCACTGGAGGCAACATCATGACCAAAAATAAAGGTTCCCACCTCATCGCCATCATCCTGCTCCTGTTGGGAATGGCAAATGGCAGATTGGTTCAATCTCAAAAATTGAACCAATCTAGTTTCCTGGAGCCGGACCTGCAACGGGCGCTGGAGGAGGCCGCCCCCGATGAGAGCTTGCGCGTCATCCTCCATCTGCGCGGAGTGGAGAATGGAGACCGGAGACTGGAGAATGGAGGGACGGATGATGTCGTCTCGGCGCTGCAAGCGACCGCCGCCCGCTCCCAGGCCCCGCTCCGCGCCCACCTGGACGAGGCCCAGGCCGCCGGGCTGGTGGATTCCTACACCCCCTTCTGGATCGTCAACGCCATCGCCGTCCGCGCCCACCCCGCCGCCATCCACGAGCTGGCCACCCGGCCCGATGTCGCCGCCATTCACCTCGACCATTACCGCCGCTGGTTGCCCCCGAACACCAAGAAACCAGGTTTTTCAGAAAAACCTGGTTTCTCTATAAAAAACCTGGTTTCTTCCTCAGTGGAGTGGAATGTCTCCCGCGTCCGCGCCGATGAGGTCTGGAGCGCGCTCCACATCAGCGGCACCGGCACAATCGTGGCCGGAGTCGACACGGGCGTGGATTGGCTCCATCCCGCGCTCCAATCCAGCTACCGGGGCTACAATCCCCACGGCCCGTCCAATCACACCTACAACTGGTATGACGCCACCGACGGCGGCGCGCTCTACCCCGTGGACGGCAACGGTCACGGCAGCCACACGCTGGGCACCATCGTCGGGCAGGACGGCATCGGCGTCGCGCCGGGTGCCCGCTGGATCGGGGTGCGGGTGCTCAACAGCGAGGGATACGGCTACGATTCCTGGATTCACGCTGGCTTCCAATGGCTGCTGGCCCCCGGCGGCGATCCAGCCAGAGCGCCCGATGTGATCAACTGCTCCTGGGGAAACTCGAACGGCGCCTTGACCACCTTCCAGACCGATCTGCAAGCGCTACGGGCGGCGGGCATCTTCGCCGTCTTCGCCAACGGGAACAGCGGCCCTAACAAAGGCACCGTCGGATCGCCGGCCTCCCTCCCGGAGGCCTTCGCCGTCGGCGCCCTCGACGACGCGCCCCTCGGCGAGGAGGAAGTGGCCTCATTCTCCAGCCGTGGCCCCTCACCCTGGAGCGAGATCCGGCCCCACGTCTCCGCGCCCGGCGTGAACGTGCGCTCCAGCATGCCCGGCGGCGTCTACAGCGAAAAGAACGGCACGTCGATGGCCGCCCCACACGTCGCGGGCATCGCCGCCCTGCTGCGCTCCGTCATGCCGACGATAAGCATCACCCACACCGCCTACCTCATCACCAACACCGCCGTGCCCCTGGGCAAAACCATCCCCAACAACGACACCGGCTGGGGGCGCGTGGACGCCTTCGCTGCCGTCTCCGCGCTGGCCCGATCCGGGATCATCAGCGGGACGGTGCGTCAAGCCTCCAACCCCATCGCCGGGGCGAAGATCACGGCCAGCCCGCACGGCGGCGGGTCATCCTACAGCGTCACCAGCGACGACGACGGGCGCTACCTGCTGGCGCTGGCCCCGGATGTCTACGATCTCACCGCCTCCGCCTTCGGCTATGAACCCGCCACCGCCTGGGGCATCTCGGCCCTCACCGATACGACCACTTTGCAGAACTTCTCCTTGGCCCCACTGCCGACCGGCGAGTTGCGCGTGCGCCTCTTCACGGAAGCGGGCCAACCGCTCACTGCCACCATCGCTGTGCTGGATACGCCGCTGGAGACAACCGGTGAGAGCCACACCTTCGAGCTCCCGGCGGGCGATTACACCGTCCGCGCCAGCCGCCTGGGCTATCGCGTGGTCACCGGCACCGCCAGCGTCACGGTCGGCGAGATGACCACGCTCGACCTGGAGCTGGAGGCCGCGCCGTCCATCCTGCTGATAGATAGCGGGCGCTGGTATTATGATAGCGAGATCAGCTACTTCCGCCAGGCGCTGGACGATCTGGCCTACGTCTACGACGATTGGGCCGTTCGGCACCTGAACACCGATGAAGAAAGCGATGCGCCGACCGCCTCCGATCTGACCCCCTACGACATCGTGATCTGGAGCGCGCCGCGTGACGCGCCCGGCTTCATCGACGCCCAGGGGGCCGTCATCGGCTATCTCTCGGCCGGCGGGAAGCTGCTGCTGAGCGGCCAGGACGTGGCTTACTGGGACGGCGGGGGGGCGCTGGGCTTCTGGAGCGCTTATTACGAGGATTATCTCAAGTCCCGCTATGTGAGCGACAATGCGCCCACGCGGGTGCTCTCCGGGCTGGAGGGCGACATCTTCGCTGGGCTGACCATCACCATCACCGGCGCGGGCGGGGCCGACAACCAGGATTACCCCGACGTGATCGCCGTGGTCGACGCTGACGCGGCCGCGCCGGTGCTGACCTACCGGGATGGAGGCCCTTCGACGAGCGCGGGCGTGGGCGGCGTGCGCGTCTCCACCTGTCTCGATTATGCTGAGCAGGGAAATCCCAAGGCGCTCAACCTCTCCTTCGGCTTCGAGGCGATCAACGAGCGCGGCACCCGGCGGGAGTTTATGGGGCGGGCAATTGATTGGCTGACCGCGCCGCCGCCCACGGTCGGGCTGGAGCTGGACCCGGCCTCCCAGTTGCGCATCGGGCCGCCCGGTTCGCTGGTCACCCACACGCTGCGCCTGCGCCACGTCGGTCAAGCGGGATCTATCGACGCGGTCAGTCTCTCGCTTGAGGGCGTCTCCTGGCCCACGCAGCTCAGCACCCCTGAGCTACAAATCGCGCCCTGCACCTCGGCCACCGTCGTGGTCAGCGTCACCATCCCCGCCACCGCCACCTGGGATGTCGCCGACGTGATCATCCTCACCGCCCAATCCGCCCTCTCGCCCGCGCTGACGCTCAGCGCCACGCTCACCAGCAAGGCCCCGGCCTCCATCCTGCTGGTGGATGATGACCGCTGGTATGAGCAGCAGGAGAAGTATGAGGCGGCGATGGCGGGGGCGGGCTTGGCCTACGATTTCTGGCAGATCAAACCGGCTCTCGGCGGCGGGCGGGATCGGAGCCCCTCGCTCGCGACGCTGGAACAGTACCCCATCCTCGTCTGGTGGACGGGCTACGATTGGTACGCGCCGGTCACGACCGATGAGGAGGAAACCTTGTCGGCCTATCTCGACGGCGGCGGGCGGCTCTTCCTCTCCGCCCAGGATTTCCTCTACTACCACCACGACGATCCATTCAGCCTGGAGTATCTGGGGGTTTTGAGCTACACGGAGGATGTGACGCCGACGCAGGCCGTGGGGGTGCCGGAGGACGCCATCGGCGATCGGCTGGGGCCTTGGACACTGAGCTATCCGCGCGGCTATCAAAACTGGTCGGACGGGGTGACGCCTGCGCCCGGCGTCAGCGTCACGTTCCGCGACCAAGGGCGCCACGCTATCGCCCTGGGCCATCGGAGGGCTGAGGTGAGGGATAACTCAGCTCCCTCTCCCCTGGGGGAGAGGGTTGGGGTGAGGGGGAACTACGCCACGCTCTTCTTCGCCTTTCCCTTCGAGGCGCTGCCAGAAACAGTGCGCCCGACGGTGATGGAACAGGCCGTGGGCTGGCTCTCCTGGCTGGGCGGATCGACCTTCACCGCCGACCAGGGAGCGATCGCCTCCGGCGAGAAGATCACCTACACGCTGCGGGTGCAGAACGATGGCCTCGAAGCGGTCAGCGCCGCCATCTCCAACACGCTGCCGCCGAGCATCACGCTCATCTCCGGCACGCTGAGCGGCCCCGGCAGTTACGTCACATCCACCCGCCGCTTGAGCTGGAGCGGGGCGCTCGACCCCGGCGCGGTAGTCAGTTTCACTTATCGCGCGGTGGTCACTTCCAGCTCCACCGGCCCTATCATCAATCCCGCCGAGTTGACGCTGGAGGACCATCAGATCAGTTTCCGGCGGGAGGCCGTGGTGCGACCGGATGCGCCGGATCTAGGGCCATCGGCTTTCGACTGTGCGCCATCCCTGGCACGGCCCGGTGCGCGGGTGAGCTGCACCCTGGCGCTGGAAAATGATGGCCCCGCCGGTGCGCTCACGGCGACGGCGGTCATCTCGCTGCCGGTGGACGGATCGCTCGTGCCCGGTTCATTGGATTGGACGGTGGGAGCAGCGGAGAGGTTGACCGATGGGATTCGTTGGGCCGGCCCGCTCGGCGCGGGAGCGCGGGTCACGCTGACCTATCAGCTCGATTTGCCCGTCGATCCCACGCACCGGCCCCTGTACAGCGTGGCCTTCCTGGAGGATGGGGCGGGAGGAGCTTGGGAGCGGGCGAACTGGGTGGCGCTGGATCCGTCGCGGGTCTATCTGCCGATGGTGATGCGGAATCGTTAGGTCAAGTTCCCCAGACTATTGAGAAGATACTTTTTGTTTGACTTTTGGGGAATTTAGCGGTATCTTATGGGAAAAGCAGCAATGATTGTCGTAAAGCCAAGCCGTAGCTTGATGTGTCCTGGAGGTTGGAGGTTGTTATGGTTGATAGTCTACGCGAACAGTTTTTCTCAGAGGAAGATGATTTAGAATATGATTACGATGTAGAAGAGGAAGAGACAGGCCCACCCTTTCTTGGATTAGAGCCATGGCAGCGGTTTGTCCTTTCCATCATGCTTTTCCTCAACGTGGCCTTATGTGGTATGATGGGGTTGGTGATGATGGGCAAGGTAGTATTCCAATTCTAAGCGCCGTGCTCGGTTGTTAAAGGCGGCCCTCATCGGGAGTAGCCCTCTCATCATGGGTTGGGCTATTGGTCCAACCTGCGGACATAAATAGAATCAAAGCATCCAACGCGGCCCTCGTGGCCGCTTTTACGACCCATGGAGAGAATCAAAAGATAGTATGACGAATAAACAAAGTCCATCAGTTTGGGTTTCGGCCCCTCGTGAGACAGCTCAGATCAGCTTGCCGGAGTTGCGTACTTTTGCAGCGCCGGTAGGGACCACCTTGGAGGAGTATTTCCGAGCAGCGCTGGGAGAATGTCCAGTGCCATTCATTGCCGCGCTGGTCGATGGAGAGTTGCGTGAGCTGACTTATCCATTGTGGAAGGACGCTGAAGTAAAACCGGTTTTTCTCTCAGACTCCGATGGAGTACGTATCTACCGGCGCTCTCTTTCCTTCCTACTGGTCACTGTCGTGCGGGAGATGTTTCCGGAGGCGATGATCTTCATCGATCACTCCCTACCTTACGGAGGATTCTTCTGTGAGGTGGGAAAGCGGAAGCGATTCAACGAGAGGGAGCTGGCCGAGATCGAGAACCGCATGCACAAGATCGTCGACGCGGATGTGCCCATCCGCCGGGAATATCAGCCCTCAGATAGGGCTATCGCGATATTCGAGAAGCGAGGCGAGATGGATAAGGCCAAACTTCTGGCGCGGCGTCAGAAGGATGATCTAAAGCTGTATAACCTGCTCGGATCACGCGATTATTTCCACGGCTACATGGTGCCCTCGACCGGTTACCTGCGCTATTTCGCGCTCCATCGCTGGCCGCCGGGATTTGTGCTCCAGTATCCACGTCGCATCCGCCCTACAAAGCTCATGCCGGTGCGCAATTATTCCCAGTTGACGGGCATTTTCCGCGAGTACGGCCAAAGGCTCCGACTGCTGGGCGTCGATTCGGTGAGTGGGCTGAATGAAGCCAAAGCCAACGGTCGCATGCGTGAGATCATCCTCGTCTCGGAAGCGCTGCATGGTCAGCATATCGCGCAGATCGCCGACGAGATCGCCCATCGGCAGGAAAAGGTGCGCCTGGTGCTGATCGCCGGGCCTTCCGCTTCCGGCAAGACGGTCTTCTCCAAGCGTCTTTCCATTCAATTGCTGGCTCAGAATATCCGCCCCTTCCCCCTGGCTCTGGATGATTACTTTGTGGATCGAGAGCAGACGCCTAGAGATGTGAATGGAAACTTCAACTTCGAGGCGCTGGAGGCGTTGGATTTGGAGCTATTCAATAAGCATCTACAGGCGCTTATGCAGGGAGAAGAGGTACAGTTGCCGCACTTCAACTTCAAGACCGGTAAGCGGGAGAAGGGGGATATCGTTCAGCTCGGCCCTGATCACGTCATCATCGTCGAGGGCATCCACGGGCTTAATCCCCGTTTGGCTGCGGATGTGCCGCAGGAGCGTACCTACCGTGTCTTCGTCTCCGCGCTGACTCAGCTCAACATCGACCGGCACAATCGAGTGCCCACGACCGACACGCGCCTCATCCGGCGCATCGTGCGCGACGCTACCTATCGGGGGTATTCAGCCGAGGAGACGCTGGATCGCTGGGAGAGCGTGCGACAGGGCGAGAAAAAATACATCTTCCCCTACCAGGAGCATGCCGACATTATGTTCAACTCGGCCCTGGTCTATGAGCTGGCGGTGCTCAAGGAGTTAGCCGCACCGCTCTTGTTGCAGGTCAAGCATTCCAGCCCGCGCCGCGTGGAGGTCAAGCGATTGCTGGCGCTGCTGCAATGGTTCGAGTCTTGCGAGTCAGCGCTGATCCCGGATAATTCGGTCTTGCGCGAGTTCATCGGCGGATCGATCCTGCGCGATTACACGCCGTGATGCAACCACTACTCTAGATTGGTTCAATCTCTGAGATTGAACCAATCTCATTCTCCCTGTTGTTCCACCCTCTCTTGGTAGGTCGGAGTTCCTGGCGCCACACCCGTGATGCGCACCAGCGTGCCCACCGGCGCCCAGTCGTAGAGTAGCTCCGCATCCCCCACGTCGAGGATGATGCAGCCGTAGGAGGCCGGCCAGCCTAGCACGCTGGCCCAAAGTCGCCCGCCATCGGCCCTGATCGGCAGCTCGTGGATGCCATTGAAGAAATCCGGCCCTTCCTGATAGACGGCCATAAAGTAGGGCATCTCCAGGCTCCAGCGCGCGGCGTAGGCATCAGGTTCCTTGAAGAGCACCTGGAACTGCCCGGCGATGGTGGGCGTGCTGGTCATCCCGCTGGAGCAGGTGAACTCGTAGAGCAGTTCATCGTTTTCATAAGCCCGCAGCTTCTGCTCTGGCAGGCTGATCTCGATGCGTTTGTCCGGCACCAGCGGCTCTGGGAAGAGCACGTCGATGGAGGGGATGGTCAGCTCCATGCCGATGACCAAGGCGCCGGTATCGATATCAGGGTTGGCCTCCTCCAGCCGCCATTGGGGGAAGCCGTGGCTATAGGAGATGTCGAAGAAGGTGTCTCCGGGCTGCACTACATAGACACCTTCGGGGTGATGGATGCTGGGCCGGGCTTGATGCTTCCCCGTCTCCAAGGCCGCCAGCGTGTGCGTCAATGCCTGATTGATTTTGAGGATGCGGTCCTCTCCAATCCGCGGCTCGACCTCCAGCAGCCAGGTATGTACGGCCAATTCGTCGATCTCCAGCAGTATCTGACCATCGCCGGGCACCACTCGCAGCCACATCGCCACTCGCTCAGGAGCGGCTGTGAACTCTTCGTAGTAATCGGTCAGTGGATCGTCGGCGACGAGCGCGAACGGCTGCGCCAGCAGCGACTGGGCCTGCGTGCGGGCCGGTTCCGGAGAGGGGATGCGTGGGGGGATATCTTTTATGGCAAGATCGACCTGCGTCGCGCCTTCGTCCAGTGCCCGTAGCACCCGCGTGGCGCTGGCCTCCAGGTCGAGCGTATGGCCCATCTCACCTTCACGCGACGTTATTTCCCCGGACTCAATCCGGAGCTGTGCGTCCACAGGAGGGCTGTAGATGTGTGGTGCGATCTCCTCCAGCAGAGCCCGCACCCGGACCGGATCCGCCTCGACGATGCGCGGTTCTATGGCTGAAAGTTCACGGCTGGAACTTTTAGCCGAACGCCCCCTCAGCCGAATGCGCCAAGCCGAAAGAGCCTGCTTGGGAAGGGAGCCCTCACGACCGAGCTGATAGGCCGCTTGTGCCATACTCGCGCAATCATAGCCGCGTCCGACATCGGCCCACGTGAGGCGCCAATTCTGCTTCTCCGTGCGCATGATGAGCGTCTGGCTTTCCGGGTCGGGCAGATGCTCGGCCAGCCGGGCCTGGGCTTCCTCCACGGTCAGTCCACCTACGTCAAGGCTTCCGATGGAGACGCCGGGATAGATGCGACCTTGATAGAGCGTGGGGTAG
>CAZANJ010000042.1:0-12800 GCA_964486415.1 uncultured Anaerolineales bacterium | reverse complement strand
TGAAGGTGTACAGACGGTCGTGGTAATCATACATCTCCGTGTCGGCCTGATTGTGCGCCGAAACCGACACCAGATACGTGCCCTCCATCAGGGGAAGATGATCCACGTGATACAGGACATCCCCCTCACCTTCGACGAAAGGGAGATCCAACCCCGCGAACTGGGTGTTGGGGCCGCATATTTGCAGCCCATCGTTGCGATGGAGGGCCAGCCCGAAGACCGGTTTTTCGATCCGCTGCGGAGCGCGATAACGCAACCGCACAGTCCAGGGCTCCCCAACTCGAAATACAGTCCGCTCTTCCCCGTCCGCATCGAGGAAGGCAATGTCAACGACTTTCACGTCCCCGGTACCCCATCGCCGTTTAACCTCGGTCTCGTCCTTGGTTTCAGCTTCAGTTTCTGACCTCTCGTCGGACGCTGTGGCCTTCTTACGCGCCATTTCTTCTTCCTCCGCCGCGTAGCGAAGGTAAGCCGAAACGACATCGTCAACTTCACCCACCGCCTCGACGGTCCCGTCGTTAAGCCAGATAGCGCGAGAACAGAGCCGGCGAACTGAGCCCAGGCCGTGCGACACGAAACATATCGTCACGCCCTGTCGCTTCATCTCCATAATATGCTCGAGGCACTTGTGCTGAAAATTCTGATCCCCCACCGCCAGCACCTCATCCAACAGCAGAATCTCCGGGTCGATGTGCACTGCCACCGAAAATCCCAACCGCACGCGCATCCCTGAAGAATAATGCTTCAGCGGCGCGTCGATGAAGCGCTCCAACTCCGCGAAGGCGATGATCTTGTCCTCTTTGCGCTGAATTTCGGCGCGGCTCAACCCCAGCAAGGAGCTATTCAGGTAGATATTCTCCCGCCCCGACAACTCCGGATGGAAGCCCGCACCCAACTCCAGCAGCGCGCCCAGGCGCCCGTTGACCTCTACACGACCCGTCGTCGGCTCGATAATGCGCGAGACCAACTTGAGCGCCGTGCTCTTCCCCGCACCGTTCGGACCGATAAGTCCCACCGTCTCACCCTCCTCGACGGTGAAACTGACATCCCGCAAGGCCCAGAACTCCTCCGCATCATCACCGGAATCTTTGCCCGCAATGATGGATTCTTGTGAGTTAGCATCGCCGCGCCGGAACAGGTCGAGGGCCAGCTCCTGGAAGGAACGGGCTCGCTGGCGGTTCAGGGCGAACTTTTTGGAGACGTGCTCGAAAGAGATAGCTGTGGTCACTTGGATTACTCAAATCCTCAAGGCTGTTCTTGCGGGTTGACCATCATCGGCAAGGTTACGGCTTTCGTGGCTCATAATCGGCGTACAGGATGATGGAGATGTCATACTCGGATGAGGAACCAGAGTCAGAAGGGGCGTCGAAGGCAAGTTGAGGAGCTGGGTCATGTACTTGTCTGGGCTTTCTTCTTCCCATATCCGAAAGCCCTTGTCGCTTGCTCCGAAATTGCAATGCTTTGTCCCTCACAACTGACGGCTCAACTGCCAAAGGGCTAACTTCCAATCCGGCGGCATTATAACATGATCGTAATACAGGAGCAAAGCAAAACAAGCGCAATCGCGACCTTCCAACCATCAAAAGCCCACTGCAACTAACCACCGCCGCATAACTCGTCCACCTGCAAACTTGCCACTTACCACTTGAAAACTTCACTCGCCCAGAAAGCTCATAAAGCGGATGTTAGTATCGATGCCCTTGTAAAAATTGGGCAGGTGAAACTTCTCATTGGGTGAATGTATACGATCATCGGGCAATCCGAAGCCCATCAGGACGGTCTCGATGCCCAGCACCTTCTGGAACAGGGCGACGACCGGGATGGAACCACCGCCTCGAACGAAGACGGGTTCGTTGCCGAAGACTTCCGCGTAGGCCCGAAAGGCAGCCTGCATCGCCGCGCTGTCCCGGTCGACGATGGCCGCATCGCCGCCGTGGAGCTCGCGCACCTCGACGCTGACGGTCGGCGGGGCGATCTCATCCAAGTAAGCCCGGAATAGCCGCGCGATCTCCTTCGGCTTCTGATTTGGCACCAGGCGCATCGAGAGCTTGGCAAAAGCTTTGCTGGGCAGCACCGTCTTCGCGCCGGGCTGGATGTATCCGCCCCAGATGCCGTTGACGTCCAGCGTGGGACGCGCCGCTATGCGCTCGATGATAGTGTACTCGGACTCTCCCCAGTCGGTCGGCGCCCCTGTTCCACGGAGCCACTCCTCGCGCTCGAAGGGTATCTTCGCCAGCTCGGCGCGCTCCTCGGCGGAAAGCTCCAGCACCCGGTCGTAGAAACCGGGGATGGTGATGCGACCATTATCGTCATGCATTTTGGCGATTATGGCGCAGAGGGCGTGGATGGGATTATGCACCGCGCCCCCGTAGCCGCCAGAATGCAGGTCGTGATCGGGGCCGGTCACTTCCACCTCCAGGTAGGCCAGCCCGCGCAGCCCATAGACGATGGACGGCTGATCCTTGGCCAGGATGCCGGTGTCGGAGACCACAGCCACGTCGGCGGCGAGCAGATCAGCGTGCTCGCGGATGAAGGGCTCCAGGCTGGGGCTGCCGGATTCTTCCTCTCCCTCGAAGATGCACTTGATGTTGACCGGTGGCGCTCCCGTGGTTCCCCCGAAAGCCTCCACGGCCTTCACCTGGGTGTAAAGTTGGCCTTTGTCATCCGATGCGCCGCGACAGAATATGTCATCGCCCACGATGGTGGGCTCGAAGGGCGGCGTCTTCCAGAGCTCCAGCGGATCGGGCGGCTGCACGTCATAGTGCCCGTAGATCAGGATAGTGGGAGCATCCGGCCCGGCGGCGCGCCATTCCGCGCAGACGACCGGATGGCCGCCTGTGGGCATCACTTTCGCTTCGGGGAAGCCGGCCTCCAGCAATTTATCCCGCAGCCAAGCGGCGGCGTGCTCGATGTCGGCCTTGTGCTCCGGCTGTGTGCTTATGCTGGGAATACTCAGGAATTCTCTCAGTTCTGTTAAAAAACGCTCACGATGCGTCTGGGCATAGGTCAAAGCTTTCATTGATCTCCTACCAATCAGATGCAATGCACTTTCGGAAGTGCGTTGCATCTCTATAAACGGGAAACAGTCGCTTGACTGTCCTGGCGAAGGCCGCCTCATCGCCCGTGGTGCAGAACGTGTGGCACCCTGTATGATTTTCCTCGGCCCTTAGCCCCTGGCGGGCCAATATACGCTCGGTCTGGCGGGCGATGGCAGGCGCGGGATCGATCACTGTTACGTCAGGGCCTACCACTTCCTCGATAACGGGGCGGAGTAAAGGATAATGAGTGCAGGCAAGCACCAGTTGATCGATCCCCGCTTCGACCAAGGGCGTCAGACATTCGCGCAGCAAGCGCTTAGTCTCCGGTGTGTCGAGGGCGCCGATTTCCACCTGCTCGACCAGCCCCGGACAGACCTGGGTCAGCACTTCCACGTCAGCGGCGTAACGCTCGACCAGGCTGGCGAAAAGCTCCCCCTGAAATGTAACCCGTGTGGCAATCACTCCCACAGCGCCATTGCGCGTCCGTTGGACGGCCGGCTTCACCGCCGGTTCCATTCCCACGAAGGGCGTTTCGGGAAAGAGAGCTCGCAGATGGCGCAAAGCTGCGGCGGAGGCTGTGTTGCAAGCGATAACGATGATCTTCGCACCCTGGTCGAGTAAGAAATGGGTGATGGCCTCGGAGAACTCGCGCACCTCAGAGAGGGAACGCTCGCCATAGGGCACGTGGGCTTGATCGGCAAAGTAGAAAGTATCTTCGTGGGGCAATCGACGGGCGATCTCGCGCCACACGCTCAGGCCGCCCACCCCGGAATCGAAGATACCCATAGGCTCTGAGTTCATCTGCTCATCCTGTCCGCACCGTCGCGATCCCCGCCTCGGCGCAAGACCAGGTAGAGGCCGAGGATAAGCGCCGCTCCCTGAAACACTGCCAGTAAGGCCAGGAGGCCGCTGTGATTTTCGGACTGCGGAGGGGTCTCTGTCGGCAGCGGAGTCCAGGTGGGGAAGTATGATGGTGTGGGAGTCCGGGTGCTTGGAGGGGTAGGGCTTTGGATGCTAGAGGCTGTGGGGGTCTGGGGAAGCGGCGTGATAGTTTCGAGCGCGGAAGGTGTGGTTGTGACGACTGGCTCGGCCGTAGGTGTGGGCGCGATCGGCTGGGCGGTGGGGCTGATGACGGGAGAGGGCGAGGCTGCGAGTGCGCCCTCGCCGAGCACGATGGAATCGGTCGAAGCGGCGGTGCGCCCGGCCGCATCGCGGAACTGAACGTAGACGGTGTGCTCCCCCGGTTCATTCGGCAGCGTCCACGGGACGAAGGACGCCCAGGGTTGCCAGGCTTGTTGCCCGAAGGCGGGCTCGTTATTGATCCGTATCTCGATCACCTGACCGATGAAGTTGGCGCCCTTGCCCTCGGGCTGTGCTTCCTCGTTGGTCAGCCGAATGGCGATCTCCTGATTTTCGGTCTGATTCGCTCCCTCGTTGATGAAGATGGGCAACACGTTGGGACGGGCGCCGAAATCGAGCACATAGTAGCTGCGGCCAGCGGCGTCGGCAGCAACACCGATGCCGATCTCCCGATAGACGGTGCTGAGAATATTGGCGCGGTGGATCAGATCCTCCATAAAGAAAGCCATTGCCTCCTCGGCTCCCCCCTGGCCGCCCCAGACATTCTCATCGACGGTCAAGTCACCGTTCCCGCGCGACCATGCTTCGTAACCGGCCTCGGTGATGCGTTCCTGTTCGTGGGTTCCATCTGAGCCCAGGTGGACGTCATCGGGGTCGGCGAAGCCATTGGCTGCAAGATCATCGGCGTGGCGCTGCGCCGCGCTGCTCAACAAACTGGAGAGGCTATACGGGGCCAGTCCCTCAGCGACGCGGGCCTTGTTCACCAGCGCCAGCGTGTTGACAACCGGATCAGGTTCCTGCGCGGCGACCGGTGTAGCGATCAGCGAGAGGCAGAGGGTAAAAATGAGGACGAGAATAAGCAGTGGATTCCGCATAAGCGGATTGTAGCACACAGCGGGTAGGATGCAAGAGTCAGGCCCCGACCGATCAGGTCGGGGCCTGCAATGGACTTTTCATTCACCTCTAGCCAAGGCTACGGGATGCAGAGCGTGTCCCCGGCGTAGATGAGGTTCAGGTTGCTGATATTATTCGCGTCGGCGATGGCGTACATGCTGACATCGTAGTGCAACGAGATGCGGTACAGATTCTCACCCGCGACTACTGTATGATACCAACGGCAGTCATCGTCGCCATTATCATCGTCATCTTCGTCGAACTGGCGCGGGCAGACATGACCGGAAGGCAGCGTCTTGGGTGCGTCGGGAATCGCCAGTTCCTGTCCGGCATAGATGCGGTTCGGGTTGAGAATCCCGTTCTCCTCAGCGATGGCATATGGATCCACTCCGTAGGCCCGCGCGATGCAGTAGAGCGTCTCCCCCGACTTCACTGTATGATAGCCGAGGATTTCACCGGGTACAGGCGTCACAGTGGGCGTCTCGGTGACATCAGGCGTATCTGTTGGCTCTTCCGTCGGTGTCTCCCCATTGTTGACAGTGACACTACCGTTCTGAGAACCAGCGTCAATCTCCTCACCGCCTTGATTCGACAACAGAACGCTTGAGAAGTCGAGGTTAGAGGTGCCGCCAGCTTTCCCCTTGAAGGTGATCGTGGCCAAGACTCCGCTGCCGCTCACAGCTTCGGTGGGCGCCATCTGGGAAATCGCGAAGTCTATCGTGCCAGCTTCCAAATCGACCCTGTTCTGCGCCGTGAAATCAGGGTTCAAAAACGAGCCTGACTGGATTTGCACTCCGGCCATGCCTTCGTCGGAGTCCTCCACCTCCAGAAGTGCCGGATCGAAGGACAGATGGACCTCAGCGCCGTAGAGGTCGGCTACATTTTCAATGCGAATGTTCACCGTGGTCGTATCCCCCACATCGACCTCCGCGCTTGCGGGGGAAAGAACCACTAAAGTATCCTGAGCCAATCCATAATCGGTGGGCACGAGGAACAACGTGGTCACCACCAGAATCAGAGCGAGACAGTACCTTTGTGAAATTGGAAACAGTTTCTTCATCGTTCCTCTCCTTTTTAGTATAACTTTGGGTTGAATGTAACTTAGCACCTGCAATTTAGCGATTCCAGACTTCGGAAGTCTACCACCTGGGATTTGGGACGCAAAACAAACTCGCTTTGCTTCCAAATCGGGTTAGCAGACTACATTTAAGACTTCCGAAGTCTCTGCTCCTCAAGATTTTGAAAAGTGCAGGAGCCAAGATGTAACACAGCAATAGCAGTTTTATTAAGCTGAGACAGGTGTCTCAACACCACAGATGCCGCTCAGCGTGCTTTGACGGCACGCCACATAACGGCGACAAAACCGGATAAAACGATGACCGCGACAACGCCGATCAAGGCCCAGACCGTCGTGGAGGGCCCGCCGCGACTGACGATGACTAAGCTGGATTCGGTCATAGCCTCAATGGTCTGGCCTTCGGGATCAGCCAGAAGAAATCCACGGATGTCGACGATGGTCTCACCTTCGGATAGAGCACGGAAGGTCACGCGGGCCAATGTGCCGCTTCCATTAACAGCTTTATCCACAGGCATACAAGCGATGGCGTAGTCTATCACCCCTTCATCTACTTGGGTGATATTCTGCGCTACAAAATCCGGACTCAGAAAATCCCCATGGGCGATCTGAACGCCATCTTCGGCCGCATTTTGATCTGTTACCTCCAAGAGCACCGGGTCGAAGGTCAGATGGAGCTCGACGCCGGCCAACTGCTCAACGTTCTCCACCCGGATCTCCAGCGTACCCTCATCGCCGGGGGCCAACTCCAGCGTGTCCGGTTCTAGTCGCAATGTCGTTTCTTGGCCCGTCACAGGATGTGCAGATGCAAAAAACAGGCCTGCGACCATGCCCAAGAGCAACAATATCGGCGCGAAGTGAGGATTGATTTTTTTAATCATAAGCAGTAGGTAGCTGTATATTAGGGCAGTTACTGTATAGACCGAAGTTGCCAGCAGCTTGAGTCAGATCTAAGATGTCGACGCGGCAATCGCCGTTGATGTCACAGGACAACGCGGTCTCAGCAGCGGGCGATGGGCATGGACACTCCGCGAAAGCGACACAACAATCAGAGCCCCAAACAGTTTCCCCAAAGCTACCGATGATATGCACGATGTCGAGAATGTTAATGGTACTATCCTTATTGACGTCACCTCCTTCCAGTTCACGACGCCCAATGTCCAAAATCAGATCATCGGCGCATTCCCAGTAGCACTCGCTCAAATAGTGAGTAAAATCTAATTGGACAAAGACCCACCAGGAATCGCACGAAAATGAAGCGGGGGCGTCATAGGCGGGCAGCATATCAATCGTAGGGGGTTGCGAACTTGTTTGTATCTCCAGAGCGACGCTGCCAGATATATCTGTGCAGGCCTGGCCCCCAGCCAGTGGGTCGGCTTTGGGCACTGCGGGATAGAGCACGGCGCTGACTCCAGATCTGCTGTGAGCATTCCATCCCTCACGTGTGACCAAACCGGTGAGTTCAATCATCGATGGCGGAAGAATTAAGACTGCGTCGGTAAATTGCTCCACAGCGATTAGCCCGCCTTCATCGTTCAGCAAGGAAGAAGCTGCTTGATCAAAGGAGATAGTGTAAGGTGCGGGTTGAGAAGTTACAACTTTAACGCTGATAGAAGCTATTAGCCCTTCGCCGGAGAAGGGCTCGGTTCCAGGAGCCCGTTGGGCGATGAAGCTAATTGTGCCCTGAGCGGCCTCATTCTGAATGGCACAATTTCCCTCGAACAGAGGCCCCGGCTCGATCTGCACGCCGGCACGGCCTGGATCAGCGTCTTGCACCTCCAGTCCGGCCTCATCGTAACTCAGCCGCAGCTCCACACGGTGTAAGTCTTCAACATCTTCCACTCGAAGCGCCAGGGTCAAGATATCCCCATTCGCCGCTTCAATCTGGGGGGGATCGAGGCCCAGCATAACTGTGGATGCTCCTTGTGCCGGTGGGCACCACGCTCGTGATGCGAAGAGCATCAGGTACAACGTGACGATGACGAGGCTCCAACCCTTCCGCAGGATTGCAACAATAATTGTTATTGTTCTCCTTCTATCAACGGGAGCCATTGTAGCTTGATAGTGGCTTAGTGTCAAGTCGATACATTTTCTACACAACATAGTCCCAGAATGCCCCAATGTGTTGAAAGGGCAAAGCCATGATGGCTTGCCCTTTCCTTTCATAATTAGTTGCAGATCGGCGCACAGTGGCGCGGCTCAAACAAAGACCCAGGCTAATGCGTCCAGGTCGTCGGCCCGCAGCGTGTGAAATTGCCAGCTGTGAGGGTCAGATCAAGAATATCGATCTTTCCATCACCGTTTATATCCGCCACATCCTCCGGGAGCAGTCCCGTCTCCCCAAATCGGCTGATAATGAGCACCACATCGAGGATGTTAATACAGTTATCGTTCTTGACCTCCCCTCCCACCAGCCGCGTCGGGCCAATGTTCACGGTCGCACCTACAACGTAGATGTTGGATTTCTGGGTGTGCAGGTAGCCCGGATACCAGGCGTTGACAACATAAGTACTGCCCACTGGAACCGCCAGGCTGAAACTGCCATCCGCTTCCGTCACTGCTGACCCCGCTTGGTCATGATCCACTGTCATAGCGACGACTTCTGTGCCTGCGTGATCGGTGCGCGTCCCTTGCCGCCACACAATACCCTCAATCACACCGGCCTCACCCACATTGATAGTCGGGACCGATACGCTATTGATCGGAATAGGCTGACCATCGGAATCGGAGAGGACAGAGCCAGGCGGCACGCCCGTCGATACGACAGCAATCGCAAAGTTACAGGGGCCGGGCACTAATGAAGCCCACTTGATAGTTGCCAGAGTTCCCGTCCTTTCGGTCACTGGATCGCTACCGGTATGACTGACGGCGACATGGACACAGGACTCACTATCACAAGGCGCAGGGTGACTGGCATCGGGTTCCAGGATATCGTTGGCACCGATGACCAAGTTCCCATCGAAGAAATCATTCCTGATCTCCACTTGAGTGCCATTGGCCGGGTTATCGTCAGCGTCGTCCACGGCCACTACGCTGGAATCGAAGGCAATCCAGACCTCAGCGCCCATCACTCCAACTTCGGGAGTAGCGCTGTTGGTGATGGACAATTTGAGGTCGGTAGTGAAGGTTCCATCCACTACTGGAGCCCCGGAGAGTACGTCTGTAAGAATGATGGAAGTATACGTATTGGCGGACTGCGCGCCTGCCGAGGTGGGCGCTAAGACCATGAGAATAACAATCATAATCAGGCCCAGCCTTAAAGTTTTCATCTTTCCTCCTTAAGCTGTGGAATGTGGAACATTGGGATCTGGCTTACCTCACCAAACTCCAATGCATTCACACTTAAACATCATGTAACATGCTGTAATAATATTGATAGAGTCAGAAACCGAATGGCGTCTAATTCTTGCTCGCCGTACAAGAATCTTCGTCAATTAGACCCTAACCCCATGATAAGTCTATCACACTTATTACTTGATGTAAGTTGCCATTCCGTTAAGACTGGGTTATTTTCCCTTAATGAATCCATTCCTTCTTTACTCCAATTCTCCCAATGCCCGCAGTACCCGCTCCGGCGTCAGTGGTAACTCGTCGATCCATGAGCCGATGGCGTCGTGGACAGCAGCGACCAGGGCCGGCGCCAGCGGTAAGAAGGGCATCTCACCCATACCCCGTGCGCCCCAAGGCCCGCGCGGATCGGGCCGCTCAATGATGATCGCCTCGACCTGCTCCGGCACATCGGCGACGGTGGGGATCAGGTAAGTGCTGAGGTGCGGCGTCAGCACGCGCCCGCCATCGGTGATGAAATTCTCACAGGTGGCCCAACCGAGCGCCTGCACCACGCCGCCCTCGATCTGCCCCTCGACCTGCTGCGGATTGATCGCCCGGCCCACATCATCGGCGCAGACCACGCGCGCGATGCGCAACTCGCCCGTCTCGGCGTCCACCTCCACCTCCACCGCCTGGGCCACGTAGCCGTAGGCGAAGTTAGGCGTGCCGTAGCCCGTCTGCGGATCGAGGGGCGTGGTCTGGGGCGCCAGGTAGGTATGCTCGGCGCTGGCCGGTCGATCCTCGTTCCGCCAGCGCTCCAGCGCTTCCTTCGCCGCCCCGCGCACGGCGTTGCCGGCCATAAAGGTCATCCGCGAGGCCGAGACGGAGCCGGAACTGCCCGGGCTGGTGGATGTATCCGAGGCCCTCACCCGTACCCGTTCCAGCGGAAGGCTCAGCGCCTTGGCCGCCATCTGCCGGATGGCGGTGTGTGTGCCCTGGCCCACCTCGGCGCTGCCGATGTAGACGATAGCCTCCTCGATCTCCGCCTCACCGCACAGCTCGATCTTGGCCCAGCAGTTCTCCTGGTAGCCGAAGGAGAAGCCGACATTCTTGAAGCCGACCGCCAATCCCAGCCCTTGATGTGCTGTGCTCGCCGATGGCTTTTGCCAACCGGCCTCCGTTTGTTCCCAGCCCGCCGCGCGGGCGCACGCCTCGGTCACCTCGACCAGATGGACGCCACCGGGCAAGGGCGTGCCCATCGCGGTCAAGCTTTCCTCGCGCAGCAGGTTCTTGAGCCGCAACTCCAGCGGGTCGATCTCCAGCGCTTCGGCCAGCTTGTTCATCTGCATCTCGGCGGCGAAGATGCCCTGCGGCGCGCCGAAGCCGCGGAAGGCACCACTGGGCACATTATTGGTGTAGACGCCGTCGACGTCCACCTTCACGTTGGGGATCTCGTAGGCGCCGGTGCAGGTAATGGTGGTGTTGCCCAGCACCTTGTTGGTGGTGTAGCAGTAGGCCCCGCCGTCGGCCACCACGCGCACCTCGGCGGCGACCAGCTTGCCCTCGCGGGTGGCGCCCCACTTGCACTTGATCAACATCGGGTGGCGTTTGCAATGGCCCAGGATCGATTCCTCGCGGCTCCAGGTCATCTTGACCGGGCGCTGCAACCGGTGGGCCGCCAGCGCCAGCACGATCTGCACCGACATATCCTCTCGCCCGCCGAAAGCCCCGCCGATGGCGGGATAGATCACCCGCACCTGCTCCGGCGGAAGGGCCAGCGCGTGGGCAATCTCCTGCTGATCCTCCCAGGTCCACTGACCGGCCACGACGACGGTCACGCGCCCCTTGGTTCGACCTGGCTCACCACAGGCATCGTCGATGTAGGCCAGGCCAGCCTCCGGCTGCAAGTAAGCGTGCTCCTGCGGCGGGGTGCGATACTCGCCCTCGACGATCACATCGGCGGCGGCCCAACCAGCCCCCATATCGCCCTTGCGGATCTGGTGGTGGCTGATGATATTCCCCTCGGTGCTCAACTCCGGATGTAACTCGCTGGGCTGCCGATGGGGATGAAGTTGCGGTGCGCCCGTCTCGAGGGCATCGAAGGGATCGACGAGCACGGGCAAGTCTTTGTACTCGACGTGGATCAGATCGCGGGCGCGGGCGGCGGCCTGTTCCGTCTCCGCCACGATCAGCGCGACTTGATCGCCGACGAAGCGCACCCGGTCCGCGTCCGGCTTGTCGGAGCCGGGGCCGCAGAGTACCGGCTGATCCGGCATCTGCAAGCCGTACTCATTGACCGGCACATCCTCGGCGGTGAAGATAGCGACGACGCCGGGCAGCGCCTCGGCCTCGCCGGTGTCGATGCTCAGCACGCGGGCGTGGGGCCGGCCGGCGAAGAGTATCTTGGCATAAAGCTGATCCTCCATCGTAAAGTCGCCTGGGTACTTTGCCTCCCCGGTGACCTTGGCGCGGGCGTCAACGCGCGTGACGGATTTTCCAATCGTGTTGGTCATAGTCATTTTCCTCTCATAATTTGTGAAGCTCGTCTTTCAAGCAATTAATGTGTACAATATAGTTGACAGTTTGATGTAAACTCAATATAATAAATCCAGGAGGTGTAATATGGCAATCAGCGTTGCGCTAGATCGCGTAATTCCATTAACCGAAGCGCGTGCTCGTTTGAGTGAGGTCGTTGATAAGGCCATCGACGATCAGTTCTGGGTACTCACTCGACGCGGCAAGCCGAGGGTGGCGGTGGTGGACGTAGATTACCTGGAGCAATTGATTAGACGGGCCTGGTTCAACGACCTGGCCTCTCGTTCACAAGCCGCCTTCAACGAGTACTTGCAGCGCAAAGGATTGGACCCGGCGACAGTGACAGAAGAAGAAATTGAGAAGCTCTTACTGGGTTAGCCTCTAATGACTTCTCAACCCCTCATTGTACTGGACACCGGCGTATGGATCAGCGGAGTGTTCTTCCGCCGGGGCATCCCCGCTGCTCTATTGCGGGCCTGGCGAGATCGCCGTTTTCAGGTGGTTTTTACCCCGGATACTCTGCGCAAGTTAGAGCATAAACTGCGAGAGAAAGGAAACAATTTTGGGGCTGATCCATCACTCGCAGAGGAGTGGATAAGTTACATCAAGGCATTTGCCCGTTTTGTCCAGGCAGCTGTCCCTGTCGAAGGTGTATGCAGGGATCCCGATGATGATATGTTCCTGGTTGCAGCTTTGAGCAGCGAGGCAAGCCACATCGTTTCCGGCGATCACGACTTACAAGTATTACAGGAATATCAAGGTGTCAAGGTGCTTTCGCCACGAGAGTTTGCCGAGGCGCAAGGATTGGCTCCCCCCCCTCAATCCATCAGGAAAAACCTGAACCAGGCCTCATAATTTTACCCTCTCGACGCAGTGAAGCCTTCTTGGGTTTTCGAAGCGATTCAAAA
>CAZANJ010000041.1:11001-12851 GCA_964486415.1 uncultured Anaerolineales bacterium | reverse complement strand
CGCATCACCTCAGTGATGTCGATGTCCACCGGGCAGGAAACGATGCAGCGTCCACATCCCACACAGCCCAGGGGGCCGAAGTCCTCCGGATAGTAGCAGAACTTGCAGTAAAAGCGGTTGCGCAGCCGTTCCGATTTGGTGGGGCGGGGATTGTGCCCCCCGGCGACGCGCCGGTAGTTGGTGCTGGTGCAGGCATCCCAGACCCGAAGGCGCTCGATGCGCGTGATGCCCGGATGCACCTCTACGATCCGATCGGTCACGTCGAAGCAGCGGCATGTGGGGCAGACGTAGGTGCAGATGCGACAGCTCAAGCAACGTTCCCCGTGGCGCATCCACATCTTGTCCTCGAATAGTGGACGCCATTCCTCAGGTGTAGTCACCGGTATGGCATCTGCTTCGGTCGCTGATGCTGGCGCGTCACCAGCCTGCTCCTCCAGTTCCAGTCCTTCCAGAAGAGCGGCTCCTTTCTCGGTTATTGTCTCCACTGCGTAACCGCCGTCAACCTCTCGCAGCAGCACGTCCAGGTGAGTGTCGTCATCAGGTGCGCCCCCGACTGACGTACAAAAGCATCCCTCCCACATTTGTGGACATGCCAACCCTACCAGAACCGTTCGCTCGCGGTGGTGCCGGTAGATTTCATCGACCGGCTCCTCCTCTAGGAAGAGGGCATCGATGGCCGCAAACCCCTGCGCATCGCAGGGCCTTATGCCAAATATCACCTGCTGGCTGTCATTTATAGGCTCCTCCAGCGCCACTTCTTTTCCTTGCTGTTCGATCTGCAGGATGACTTCTGTGGCCGGCAAGAGGTATTCCTTGGCGGAAAGCTCCGGGCGCTCGTAATTGAACAGTATCTCGCTGCTGGAGGCTACAGGGCGATAGAAGACATGTCCTTCCACCTCGCGGGGCGCAATCAGATCGCTGTCCTGTGCCAATTGATCAAGCCAGTTTCTAAGTTTATCCAGGGTTGCAAATTTCATAGCGGTGAACCCTCCTCGCCAAGTTCGAAGAGAAGCGGGGTGAGAACTTCCTCTCGCCCTGCGCGGTGGTCGAATAGATCGTCCACCTCTTGAACCAGGCAACGATTAAGGAGGCTCAGGGGCAGATCCATCGGGCAGACCCGTGCGCATTCGTCACATTCCACACAGCGCCCGGCCAGATGGAGCGCCCGTCCCAGGTGGAACATGTGTTTCTGTGGCAGCTCGATTCCGATATCTACCCATAGCCCATCATCCCGCTCAAACATACAGGTGGTACAGTAGCAGCCGGGGCAGACCTGGCGACAAGCGTAACAGCGGATGCAGCGATCGAACTCGTGCAGCCAAAAGTTCAGGCGCTCACGAGGTGGCATATCTTCAATCTGTGCCAGGTCGGCGAAGTCGTCCTTGGTGGGGGGGCGCTCCGGGGGTTCGCCTAACAGCACATCATAGACTACGGGCACGCGCTCATCGCAGCGAGCGCAGCGAGCGGCCAGTTCGTCTGTCTCGTCGTGCACGCCTTCGCAGGCGACGCCGATGGCGAAGATCCGCTCCCGCTCAATCTGTTGTTCGGCCAGCAGGACGTTGATGGCCCGGCTGTCGCAGGGCTTGACGACTATGGCGACGCGAGGAGGCTCCTCCCCGCGTTTGCGTGGCTTCTTTTTATCATGCAAGTAGGTGACCAGGTTGTGGACGCAGTCCGGGCTCCAGATCAAGCGATCTGCCTCGGCGGGATCATAGACGAAAGTGGGCCGGGCGCCGCCTCGAGGACTGGCCTCGTAGCCGATGACGCAGTCCACTTGATTACTTCCCAGAAGCTCGCGGGCTTTATTGCGTATCTCTTCGCTTAGCTGGTTCAAGTTGATCCCTCCAAGT
>CAZANJ010000041.1:3749-10901 GCA_964486415.1 uncultured Anaerolineales bacterium | reverse complement strand
ATGGGGGGCTAGCTACCAACATACCAGTATACCAACCTACCAATCCGCTACCACGGGAAAGGTCACTGTAAATGTGCTTCCCTCTCCCAATCTGCTCTCTAATTCGATGTGCCCGCCGTAACGATCTACCAGATCCTTGACGATAGCCAGCCCTAGCCCCGTGCCGATGGCGTCCATTGCTTTGGCGTTAGGGGCTCGATAGAATTCCTCGAATAACTGCGGCCGAGCTTCCTCTGGAATGCCGATTCCGGTGTCTGCTACCTTGACTTGGATTTCATCTTCCACTCGCCCTAATGAGACAGTCACGTTGCCGCCAGAGGGGGTATATTTGACCGCGTTTCCGATCAAGTTGACGAAGATGCGATCTAGTCCCTCCTCAGCTCCCCAGACCACCAGCTCTTCACAGCAAGTGCGATGAACGAGTTCAACGCCCTTTTCCTCGGCGCGGGGCTGGAGCAAGAGAACTGCTCGGCCTACCGAGGCATTGATTGCCACCGGTTGTTCCTCTTCAGTCAGTTCTGGAGCTTTGCCAGCGGCCAGATCCAGCAAATCGTTGATCAAGCTCTCTAGAAAGTCGAGGCGGCGGCTGATGCGCCCAAGTGTATCTTCTTGTTTATCGTTTAGTTCCCCGGTGTACCCTTTGAGCACCCCGCGGACCAGTGATTGGGCGACGGCTACTGGGGATCGCAGTTCGTGGGTGGCGACGCGGATGAAACGCGCTCGGCTGCTATCTACATTTTCCAGCGATTTTAGCGCTCGGATAGCCGTGATGGCGGCTGTTCCTACATCCACTATTGGCAATAGTAGGTTGCTATCGCTTTCATCGAAGTAGCCGGCGGCGTTAGAGTAGACCTGGAGTGTGCCGATAGGCTCGTCTTCGTGTATCAATGGAATACATAAGGCAGAGCGGTACTCGCCTGGCAATCCTTCGGCTCGTGGGTCTTTTTTGACGTCGATGATGGTCGGTTGGCGATTGACGAGCGCATATTTGTCCAGCGGGGCGCATTCCAGAGGAATGGGAGATTCTTCTTCTATCTCGGCCGATAATCCGGAACTTGCCGCCTCGCTGAGGAGTGTGCTCTGGTTATTTAACAGGCGGAGCGCCGCAGCGTCCGCCTGTGATGCCTGTCTGGCCCCTTCCGCCAAGCGGGCCAGCACTCTTTCTAGTTCCACTCTTTTCCCAGACCTCCAGGTTTTTGTCTAACTATGGGTGTAGTTTGAAGGACAGAAACTCCTCGGAATCAAGTACAGTTGTTGTTTGGGGAAACTTTGGAGGTCATTGTCCCATTTTTTTCAATTGGCTCTTTCAGTGCTATTCGCCGACCAGTGCGTCTACTTTCTCTAGCAGCTCATCTGGATCTATCGGCTTGTCCACAAAGTCATCCACTGGCAGGTATGCCTCGTCGGGACCAAAGCGCAGTGATGTTGTGGTATGAATAGCCGTCAGCATCAGGATGGGAGTGTCTCGGTAATCAGCATACTCCGAGTCATCATCTGGGCTGCGAAGTTCGAGTGAAACCTGGAATCCGGCTGTGGTTGTTTCCATCATTACGTCAAGGATGATCAGGTCTGGTTCGATCTCCTTGACTTTTTCCAACCCTTCTTTGCCGGTTGTGGCAGTGAACACTTCATAGCCATTAGCTTCCAATGGCATGCGAATCGCTGCGAGCATATCGGGATCATCCTCAATCGCCAGAATCTTGGGCATAGTTTTCTCCTGCTTTACTCTGTATATGTGTGATTTTGTCTTAGGGCGTGCAGCCCTGTTTTCCATTCAAGTGTTCCAAGAAGGACTCTAAGTCGGGTGTACGAGCGGCTTCGACTAATAAATCTTGCAATCGCTCTGCATCTTCTATCTTAGTTAGTTGCTCTGTGATAGCGCGCGGGCTTGTGAGGTTGAAGCGCACCTTTAACAAGTGGATGATATCCTGTCGTCGAGTGTTCAGTGTCCCTTGCTGGAGTCCTTCCACGCGTCCCTCTACGCGTCCCTCCACGCGTCCCTCCACGCGTCCCTCCACTCGTCCTTCTACGCGCCCCTCTTCAAGGATCTGATTGTACCAGGGTGATTCTCGTAAAACAGCCATATTCCACCTCACGATTTCTTGCACTTGCTCCGGTTCCATCACAAAACTGGCGAATAAGCCCAACGCAGCCTCTACTTCCTCACCGGCCTTATGTTCCCGTAGCAATTTTACACTCTGTCGCACTGTTTCCTCGTTTGTTCCTTTCATCAGAGGTACAAAGGGAACCATGGCCAGGATCTCTTCCGACAATACATGTTGCGCTTCTATATCCCATACCGGTACAGTGTGGAAGTCTTGATGGGCTGTTAATCCCATAAACTCGTCGTGATAGAAGGTTGGCAATGTTACTCCAGATTTCGGTGGCAGTAAGTAAAATACAACCGGATAGGCCGACAGATTGTACTTTTCCTCGGCTAACGCTGCGTATGCTCGCATCCGCCTGGGCATACGCTTGTCTATGTGCAACTGGACTTCTACCAGTATGAGGAAAGCCCCTTGTTGCCCGCGCACGCGGAAGAGTTCATCACTGTGCCGCAGGATGAACTGGAATTCCCCTGACAGGTTCTCTTCTACTTGAATTGTCGTGTCCTGTAGTAGCCAGCGTATCCATCCCGCTGGCTCGCCGACCAGGATGTGCTTACTGCTGATGTCTGCTTTGCCCATCGCAGTATTGCCTCCTACGTTGGCAGTTCACTTAACACTGCGTCGATCAGTTCTGGTAATATAGCTTCCACGTTTGGGCTCAGCCCTTCCCCCCAGCCAACATCAGCCGGTTGGACGCCGAAGATTACCATCTCTGGTAAGGGGCGCTCCAGGGCGTGAGCCAGTGTTAGCACTTCGCTCAGTCCAGCGTGATGGAGGGAGAAGCGATGATCGGACATTGCCAGATGCACCTGGTCGGGCGTAAAGCGGGTGAACTGGCCCGGTCTTTTCCCCATATCGGCAGCATCCACGATCACTACTTGCTCCCAACGTTCCAGGATAGGCAACAGATCTAAGCCTCCCGTTCCTCCATCTATCGCTGCCACTCCCTTAGGTAGGCTATGATGGTTCAATTCCTCTATAATCCGAGGCCCGATGCCATCATCGCCTCTCAAGGGGTTGCCAAGCCCCAGTATAAGCGTAGTGGGTTGTGAAGGTGCGTTTCTCACACGAATTCTACGGTCAAGATGTGCGCCGAACATGAGATGCAGGGGTCATATGCCCGCACGAGCATCTCTAGCATTAGGCGTACCTCTTCTTGGGGTTTGTCGATGATCTGGGGCACCAGTTCTTGCATATCATGGTTGAGGTTGGCCATATTCTGGTTAGTGGGGATGATGCAGTTCGCGTCGGTGCAAAGGCCATCCTCGTCATAAGCATAGTGATGGAACAGGATGCCACGTGGCACGTCGCAGGATCCGACACCCTCTCCAGATTTTACATCCACAACTGGTGGATCTTCAGGCTGTATGCCGCGCTCGAGCAACTCGTCGATGATATCGATGCCATCCTCGACACAGTGTACCATCTCTACAACTTGTGCCCCGCTGTTGAGGAACGGATTGGTTACGATGGGCTCCATACCCAACTTGGCCGCAGCATCCTTGGCCTTGGGATGGAGCTGATCGAAGTTGTTGTTGAAACGAGCCAGGGCGCCGACCATGTAGGACTTGCGGTTGTGACGGGTCCACTTGGCTGTGGAGAACGGCACCATCTCCTCGTTAGTGACTTTTTTGTATTCCTCGACCGGATATTCAAATCCATCACTCGTCTTGATCGTTCCGCCGACAAAAGCGTACTCATCGTCCTTTGTGAGGGAGATATATTCTGTCTCTCTCTCGAACTCTGGCCAATCGAGTGTGGCGAACAGCTCGACCGAGGCGTCCATATCGGCGCGGGCATCAACTAGTCGTTCGCGCATTGCTTTTAAATCGGCCTCGCTGGGTGTATGAGTGAAACCGCCGACGGTGAGTGCACACGGGTGCGTGTGGCGACCGCCTATCATGGCGCAGAGATCACCGGAGAGTTTCTTTATCTTCAGCGCGCGCTCTACCACCTCGCGGTTGGTGTCAACCAGTGGAATGACCGATCCGACGCCAAAGAAATCCGGCGCTACCAGATAATAGGTGTGGAGGACGTGGCTGTCGATGATCTCGCCGTGGAAGTTGAGCTTGCGTAGCAGTTCACCTTGTTCCGTCATCTCCACCCCCATCGCTTTCTCGGTGGCGATGAGGCTGCTGGTCGCGTGACCCACGGAGCAGATGCCACAGATACGGGAGGTGATGTGACTAAGCTCGTAGTAAGGTCGTCCACGCACAAAGGCCTCGAAGAAGCGGGGAGCCTCGACAACCTCAAAGCGGCATTCTTTGATCTCCCCGCTTTGAGCATCGACGACGATATTGCCATGACCCTCAACACGTGTAATGTGATGTACGTTAACATTCAAAGTGCTCATTGCGCCTCCTGTTCAGCCATTTTGTCTTGTATCTGGTAAGCGTTGAACATCGTGAAGCGGGACATAATTTCCTCCACTGTTAGCCCTGCTTCGTCCAACACGTCTTTCATCGCGTTCTCGTTGGGGTTTGGAATCAGCCCACGGCAGCCCTCGCAGCCATCACCATAGGTGGGGCAGATGGCGTCACAGCCGGCCATGGTGACTGGGCCCAGGCAGGGCTTGCCTTCTAGCAACAAACAGACGTTTTCCTTGAGCTTGCATTCAACGCATACGGGATAGTCGGGAATACCCGGTTTCTTGCCCAGCAGGATGTTCTTGACCACCTTGACGAATTCCTCCTGGTCGATGGGGCATCCGGGAATGAAAGCATCAACTTCGATCACGGCGTCGATGGGGCGGGCAGGATAGGTCTCGTACCAATCGGCCTTGTCGCCGTAGACATATTCTCGCACCTCACCCAATGATGGTTGGATGTTTTTGAGCGAGTTGACGCCGCCGAGGTGTGCGCAAGCGCCCAATGCGACGACGATGTCGGCCTGTTCGCGAATCTTGAACAGCCGTTCTTCATCAGACTCGCGGGTGCAGGATCCTTCGATGAAAGCGATCTGGTAGTCTTGCCCTTTCTCAGTCATCGCCTCTCGGAACTGCACAATTTCGACCGCGTCGAGCAGTTCGAGGTGTGTCTGGAGTGAATCGACGACCGTTAACTGGCAACCCTCACAGGATGCAAAATCGAAGAGGGCAATTTTAGGCTTGCCGTTTGTTGATTGAGATTTATCGTTTGTCATTTTAGAGTGCCTCCTCGATGCCCTTGACCTGAGCGTAATTGAAGACTGGGCCTTCCTGACAGCAATACAGATTGTTTATCTGGCAGTGACCGCATTTCCCTACGCCGCACTTCATCCGTCGCTCCAAAGATAGATAGATTTGTGTCTCTGGGATGCCCTTGCCCAGCAATTCCATCAGCACGAAGCGGTACATAATGGGTGGGCCACATGTGATAGCGACAGTGTTGCGCGGATTGACGCTGACGTGAGGGAAGAGAGTGGTGATGACGCCCACGTGACCGTCCCACGTTTCGTTCCCTCGATCCACGGTTACGAGACATTCTATGTCATCCCGTTCGCTCCACTCCTCCAGCTCGTCCTGGAAAAGGAGTTCTTCGGGGCGTTTGGCGCCATACATAATCATCACGCGCCCAAAGGAGCCGCGCTCGTCGACCACTTGATTTATCAGTGAGCGAAGCGGGGCTAGTCCCAGACCTCCAGGGGCAAATAGCACATCTTTGCCCCGCATCTTTTCGATGGGGAAGCCATAGCCGAAAGGCCCACGGATACCAACCTCGCTTCCGGCTTCCATCCCGTGGATCGCGTTTGTCACGTTGCCCACGCTCCGGATGCAGAGCTCGAAGGTGCCGTTGGATCGGCTGGGTGATGAAGTGATGGAAATAGGTGCCTCGCCTACGCCTAATACTGAAACCATCACAAACTGGCCTGGGTCATGACCCAGGCCACCGTTGGGAGCTTCAATGGTGAATAGCTTCTCCAACGTTGTCATCTTTTCCACGTCAAGCAAGCGAGCCATTTGCGGTTTATAAATAGATGTCGTCATCTTTTTCCTCCTACCGCTGCTTGTGAATAGTATTGAAGCCCTCGACGATGCTGATGTTCGCTACACAGGTACGGATGCAGCGACCACACCCAACGCAGCCTAGCTCGCCGAACTTTTCGTAGATGTACTTGCCCTTGCGCATAAATCGATGGCGCTGACGGGCAGCTCGCTCCTCGCGGAAGTTCTCACCGCCGGCCACGCTGGCGAACTCGTCCAACTGGCAAGAATCCCAATGGCGCAGCCGGTCTCCTTCGGTCAAGCTCATATTCACTTCGTCGACTACGTTGAAGCAGTAGCATGTGGGGCAAACATTGGTGCAGGATCCGCACGCCAGGCATCGGCTTCCTAAATCATCCCAGAGGGGATGGTCATATGCCATAGCCATAAGCGAGGGAAGCTCTGCGGACTCAAACTCTAACCTGTAACTGAAGCGGGGCCACTTGGCGCTGAGCACCTCATTCATACGTTGTATATCGGCGTCTTCAGCTTCACGATCGTTCGCGTAGCTAGCGAGGAGCTCTTGGCCGGCTTCTGTCGCTACGTCCACTGCGTAAGCTGGCCCTAGATCGGTCAGATGTAGATCATATCCCTCTTCAGCGGTCAGCGTTCCCATGTCCTTGCAGAAGGAATATTCGTCACAGGGCTCCAAACACTCCAAGCTGACAATTACCGTTTGTTCCCGTCGCTTTAGGTAGTGGGTGTCGGGATAATCCTGTGCAAATACCTCATCTAGGAGTTGAATGGCGTGCAGGTCGCACGTGTGCACTCCAAAAAGTACTGTTGGCTTGGCTTCTATGACTTCCTCTACGTTAGGAGATTCTCCCATGGAGAAAGTCACTAACCGCTCATGAGGTGGCTGCAATACTTTTTTGGGTGGCAAGATCGTCGTGTCATAATCAAGTCGCAGTTGGGATGGATCGGTGAAGGTCTCGAAGGCGAACTTGGGTCCTTTTGCTTGGGGCCCGACGACGCGATAGTCCTTCATTAGCGCCTTGATCAGCGGGGCGACTGCCCCCTTGTCCAGAATTTTTAGACTCATGTTCTGTCTCCTTGCTATGATGGTAGGTTGGTACATTGGTA
>CAZANJ010000041.1:0-3649 GCA_964486415.1 uncultured Anaerolineales bacterium | reverse complement strand
TTGGTACATTGGTAAGTTGGTACATTGGTCTTGGCCGCTTACCAATATACCAAATTCCCAACCTGCCAATCTACTGGGTGTATATAATGATCTCCAGGTGGGTTCCTACTCCCACTGTGGATTGCAGGTCCATTTCATCAGCACAGGCATTGATGTTCGGCAGGCCCATGCCGGCTCCAAATCCCATTTCGCGCACCCATTCGGGAGCTGTGGAAAAACCGGGCTGCATCGCTTGCTCGACATCTTCAATGCCGGGTCCTTTGTCCATCGCTTCGATTTTGATTTGATCTGGTCTTACCTCGGCGACTATCTCGCCTCCCTCGCCCCATAGCACTATGTTCATCTCGGCTTCGTATGTGGCGACGGCGACGCGACGGATGATCCCGGGATGAATGCCCAGACGGGTCAAAGTTTTCTTGAGTCCGCTGGAGGCTTCGCCAGCGCGGTTGATGTCTCTTGATGGAACCCGATAGCCAAAGACCAGTGCAATTTTATCGGCGACGATGTCCTCGAAGATGTGACTGGCGCGGTAGCGATGGATCTCCTCTTGGCGATAATCCACCTCTAGCCTCTTCAGCATTGCATGCACGATGTCACCCTGGGTTATAATGCCGACCAGCTCTTTTTCTCTGTCGATCACGGGGAAGCGCCCAAAATTCAGCGTGCTAAACTTGTTCACAGCATGGACCAGTGGCTTGTCAGCGTGAATCGTTGTCGGGTTCTTAGTCATATTATCATTAACTGTAGTCCCCATCTCCCCTGCTGCTATAGCACGAATCAGATCCTCAATGCTGACGATGCCGATCATTTCCCCGTTTTCGATCACCGGTGTTCCCGCGATGCGGTTGTCTCTTAGAAGCTCTCGAAACTCCCCCATCGTGGTTTGGGGAGAGACCGTGATTACTGTTTTGGTCATCGCGTGTTTTACTTGGAGTTCGTAGGCTAATTCTTTAAGCTTAGTGATCTCTTCTGTGTTCTTGGGTTCCACTGGAGCATGCCTCGGATTTCAATAACGGGATGCTGGTGAACTGGTGAGTCGCCAAAACACACCCTTATCATTTACTGCTTATTACATTTTATCGAAGGCGTCTCGCCATCGGTGCAGAGTAAGTTCAAACAAGCCGCAACTGGGCAGCCCGGCGTTGAAAATTCTGCCGCATGTCTCGAACATTGTATACTTTGAGGCCAAGAGAGGGATGTTTTTTTCTTCGGCCAGAGTGATGGTTTCTGGGGGGGGGATCTTACCGCGTACAAAGACGATGGCTTTGATACCGGCCATCTCGGCTGTGCGTACAACTTGAGGGTTTGTGAGCCCGGACATTAGCAATGTGCCCTCGTGGGTGAAAGCCAGAACGTCGCTCATCAGATCGGCGCCACAGCCCATTTTTACTTCTTCTTCTAGGTCTGCACTCTCAGAAATTACTTTTCCTTCAATGACTTCCAATACTTCGCTAAGTTTCATTCGCTATCCTCCTGTCAATATGAAACATATTGTTGGCTAAGCTTACTGCCACTAACTCATAGTATAGCATACTGCTGTATTCATGCCAAGGATTTTTGTTCTCTCTTGATTGTGAAGGATTTCCTTTCATAATTGTAGGCGATTTATCGCCGTAAAAGTGCGCTGAAACACACCTTTATGACTTCTCAGCCTCTTGGATGGAGCGCCATAGTAGCTCGCTGATGTCCACTGCGCGGACACGGATTCTCTCGCGACGTGCCCCTTCCTGAAGCGTGCGTTTGCACTGCTGGCAGGCCGAGGCGACGTAGCGCGCCCCTGTCGCTTGCACTTGTGCTATCCGACGTCCTGCTACCTCGCTGGATACGTTAGGGTCTGAGATTTCCACATCGCCGCCGCCGCCGCAACATAGTGCATTCTTGCCGCTGGCGTCCATCTCCCGTAGCTCCAGCCCTGGGATACTGTTCAGTACCTCACGGGGCGCGTCATACACGCCGCTTTTGCGTCCCAGGTCGCATGGGTCGTGGTAGGTAACGATTTCCTCCACCGGCCCTAGCTTAAAGGGTAACGATCCATTCTCTGTGATTAGCTCGGCCAGGAACTCCACGGCGTGTTGTAACTGAATGCCAGAGGTATCCACTATTTCCGGGTAGAGATGACTCCAGGCGTAATAGCAGGAGGGGCAGGTAAAGATCACCCGCTTTGCTCTGACTCGGCGCACTTGCTGGACGTTGTGGCGGGCAATTTCCACCATCCGGTCTCTCATACCGGCCACGTAAAGCGGATATCCGCAACACCATTCATCCTCTCCCAGAGTAGTGAACTCCACTTCTGCTCGTTCCATGATCTGGACCAGATCCTGTGGTATGCCATAGACTCGAGGATAGAAGGAACTAACGCATCCAATGAAGTAGACCACGTCTGAGATTCGCCTTCGGGGCTTGACCCCCATAGGCATATGAGGGAGATTTTCGCTCCAAATCTGGCGCGTGGCATTGTTGTCGCCGGAGATATTGTGTTGGGTGGTTACAGTTTCACCCAGCATCTGCATACCTGTGGGGACGTTGATCCCTTGGTGTGTCGCATACTCTTTGAGGGCAATCATCACATCGGTGAGTTCAATACCTCTGGGGCAGCGTACTTGACACGATTTGCAGACAGTGCAAAGCCAGTAGGTTTGGCTATTGAAGACTTCATCCGCCATCCCCATCTGCAGCATTTGCCACAATTGGCGCGGGGTGTAATCCATCGCGTGGGCGGTGGGACACGTCGATGTGCATGTGCCACACTGCATGCAAGAGAACAGTTGCTCCCACTCTGGTGTGACTTCCGCTGCTAAAGTGGTGTCTAACTTGGTCGGGTCTAGAGGTTCATAACCCATCGACGTCCTCCTTAGGACCCTGTGCTGCCTCTTGGGCGTCCTTTGGGGCAATCACAGGCAATCTATACTTTCCTAGAGCTCAACGGTTAGCACTGGAATTACCAGGTACGTGATTGCTCACTTCGTTTTTCAGCCAGGTCAACCAGTTGTCTATCCCTTCCCCCGTTTTACAGGAAAGAGGAAAGAAGGCCAGGCCGGGGTTGAGGGCTTCTACACCTTGCCGGAAGTAGGCGATGTCGAATTCGAAGGCGTCTAACACGTCCATCTTGTTCAGTATAACTGCGTCCACTCCACGGTACATCACCGGATACTTGTAGGGTTTGTCATCTCCTTCCGGCACGCTGGCGATGAGGACGCTGCGGTGGACACCGAGTTTGAAGCTGGCAGGACAGACTAGATTCCCCACATTCTCAATGATGAGCAAATCCAGATCATCCAACATAAGCTGCGGCAAGGCGCTCTGGAACATCGCGGCGTCAAGGTGACAGGTGCCGCCAGTGTTGATTTGGACTGCCGGGACGTTCAGTGCCGCGATGCGGTCGGCATCCAGTGTGGTGGCGATATCGCCGTCTACTGCGCCGATGTTGAATTCCTCGCGTAGAGCTTCTATGGTGCGTTTGATGAGACTGGTTTTACCCGCACCTGGGGAGGCCATCAGATTTATGGCGAAGACGCCAGCGGTATCTAGACGCTTACGATTGTCAGCAGCCAACTGATCATTGGCATTGAAGATATCCTCGACAACGGAAACACGTGTTGACACAACTTGCTCCAATCTGGTTGGTTTTGGAAGGTAATAGGGGTAAACT
>CAZANJ010000040.1:0-12924 GCA_964486415.1 uncultured Anaerolineales bacterium | reverse complement strand
AGTGCGGCAGGTATGGAAACCTGCCCTACATTTGATTCGTTTTGTAATTTTTCGAAATAATAAGGCGGCTTTGTAGGCCTTCAAGAAATCGCCGGGGGCGGGGGCCGATGTAGTAGGCAGCTCCCCGACTTGATCCACACGCTCGAAAAGCGCCGCGTCGTCGATGTTCACGCCGGTTTTGAAGGTTTCCTCACCGAAATGGACGGCGATGGGCACCTGCCGGATGCCATATGCTGCGGCCACATCCTCTGGCAAGCTTGCGTCTGTGTCAACAATTACTGCAATCGATGGCATAATAACCCCCCTGGAAATTTGCGCAACTCCACAACATCAGATCACTTCACTAAGCGCCTCTTTGCTCCCCGCTCGCGTCGCGCCGCGCAGGACCCAAATAGCCGACATGCCAGCCAGGGCCGTCATAGCCCCGGCCCCCAGGAAGACGGTCTGCACATCTATCACAGAGCCCATCAGGGCCGAGAGACCCTCAGACACAGCGGTGGATGCCACAACGATCAGGTTGACGGCCGATTGCACCCGGCCCCGTATCCCGTTCGGCGCGAGCATCTGGGTGATGGCGTTCAGCGCTCCACGCGCTACCACGATGCACACCCCCATAATTACGACGCTCACCAGCACCACAGTGTATGTAGGCGCGAAGGCGAAAGCGACTATGGCGCCCCCTGCCAGGATCAACATCCCGCCCACAATGGTGCTCGTCGATAGCAAACGCGACAGCCGCGTGACGATCAAGCCGCCCACCACAGAGCCCAGGCCGAGCATGCTCATCGCGATGCCGTATTCCAGACCGCCAGCTCCCAGTTCCTCTTTCAGGTGAGGGATGGCGAGCAGCACTATGGCGCCGATGCCCAGCGTGGCGATGGCCGTGATTGCCAATGCCTGGCGCAGAAGCTGGTTATGGCGGATGAAGTTCAACCCGACCTTCATATCATCCCAGACGCCATTCTCCTCTTTTGCGGCAGTGGCCTCCGTACTTTGGGGGGAAAATCTTATCATGCCGATGATCAGCGCGGAGATAAAGAAGGTGGCGCTGTCGAAGAGAATGACCGCGGGTTGCCACCATTCTACGGCCAATCCGGCCACGACCGGCCCCAGGATCAGGGCGATGATATAGCTGCCTTGTATTAAGCCATTGGCCGCTATGAGCAACCCGGAAGGAACCAGGGTGGGGATGACGGCGTTGCGTGCCGGATAGAAGCAGACGCCCACCAGGGCCAACCCGGCCGCTGCGAGGTAGAGGATCCAAAATTGCTGGGCGCTGTTGACTAGCAGGATGGAGAGGACGATCAGCCCACGCAGCATGTCGGACACCACCATCACCAACTTGCGATTCCACCGATCGGCGATCACGCCGCCCACTAGCCCGAAGGCGATCTGCGGGATGGCAATAGATAGGGCCGGGATGAGCATCGCCAGGGGGGAATTGGAGAGATCGGAGATGAGCGTGATGGCCGCGACCAGCAGGCATTGATCGCCTATCTGGGAGAGCAATTGCCCGATCCAGAGCAAGCGGAAGTTTCGGTTTTGGAGTAGCTGGCGCGTGGCTTGGCGTTGTTCCAGGGGGCGGGCGAAGCTTTTTTCCACTTCGGCCGATTGAGATGAATCCTGCTGAGCCGTCAGGCCCTCGTCTGATTTTTCATTTATCATCAACTTCCCTCAGAAGCGCGGCAGTAAACAGTGCGCCCAATTGGGGACTTGGAAAAAAAATAACTTACCCTTTCGCTCAGGGCGACCACGGAGGGATCGCCCCTACATTGCTATCGTAGGGGCAGGACTCTGTGCCTGCCCGTTGTGTATAGGTAGATTATTTATTTCCAAATCTGAATACGGTCACTTTCAACGCTGCGATTTTCCCGCTGGTTTCATTTTGCGCAACTCCTCTAAAGTGTACTCGTTGCGCAAGATGCCGTGCAGTTGTGGGATGGTATAGCCATCCATCAGCAACTCACGCACATCATAGCCGCCCAGAGCAATGCACCAATCGCCGATAGTTCGTGGGCCACGCTCGATGACCTCGCGCCGTCGATCGTGTCCAGAAGTAGGATTGCTCATTCTATGCTCCCGCTCGCGGCTCAGGCCCAAGGATCGAGCTCGCCGCGCAGGAATTGACCTATGTCGGCGGCGGCCCGTTTGCCAGCGCCCATCGCGCTGACGACGGTCGCCGCGCCGGTGACCACGTCGCCGCCGGCCCAGACCTGCCGCTTCGTCGTCCGACCGGTCCCCTCGTCCGCCACCGCTGTACCCCAATCGGTGCGCTCCAGCCCCCCGGCGTCGTTGAATACCAGCGGGTTGGGCCGGGTGCCGATGGCCATGATCACCGTGTCCACTTCCATATCGAACTCGGAGCCCTCGATGGGGATGGGACGCGGGCGCCCGCTCTTGTCGGGTTCGCCCAACTCCATACGGATGCAGCGCATGCCCCGGACGGTTCCCTTCTCATCGCCGTGGATCTCCACCGGATTGGTCAGGAAGTCGAAGATGACTCCCTCCTCCTCGGCGTGATGCACCTCTTCGGCGCGGGCGGGCACTTCGTCCCGCGAGCGGCGGTAGACGATGTGGACCTCACCGGCCTGGCCCCCGTTCTGTTGGACCTCAAGCGCTTGCAGGCGGAGCGCGGAACGTGCGGAATCCATCGCCACGTTTCCCCCGCCGATCACGGCCACTTTCTTCCCCACCTTGACCGGCGTGTCATATTCGGGGAAGCGGTAACCCTTCATCAGATTGACGCGGGTGAGAAATTCGTTGGCCGATAACACGCCGCCGTAGTTGATGCCGGGGATGGGGATAAAAATGGGCAAACCAGCGCCGGTTCCCAGGAAGACGGCGTCGAATTCCGCCAGCAGCTCGTCCAGGGTGAGTGTACGACCGATGATGTGATCGGTGCGGATCTCTACTCCCAAACATTCCATCGCATAATCGATCTCGGCGTAGACCACGTCATCCTTTGGCAAGCGGAACTCAGGGATGCCATAGGTCAACACGCCGCCGGGCGCGTGGAGCGATTCGAAGATCACCACATCGTGCCCCTCCCGCGCCACGTCCACGGCGCAGGTCAGCCCAGCAGGCCCGGAGCCGACGATGGCCACACGCTTGCCAGTGCTGGGCGCTCGCTCCAGGGGGCAGGCGCGATGCTCCAATTCATAATCGCCCACGAAACGCTCCAGCCGCCCGATGGCGATTGGCGCTCCTTTTTTGGCCAGCACGCAGGTGGCCTCACATTGAACCTCTTGCGGGCAGACGCGACCACAGATGGCGGGCAGGTTATTCTTCTCCTTCATCGCCTCCACCGCCCCGACCATATCCCCTTCCCGCAGCGCTTTGATGAAATCCGGGATGAGGACATCGACCGGGCAGCCTTTGATGCAGGTCGGGCGGGCGCATTGCAGGCAGCGTGCCGCCTCTTTACGGGCCAGTTCCAATGTGAAGCCCAGGGCGACTTCATTGAAGTTCTTCACTCGCTGCCCTGGGTCCTGTTCGGGCATATCCTGCCGGTGGATTTTCAATCTTTCACGTTGAGTGAGCTCGGTCCCCACTAGGCATCCTCCTCCAGCATCACCCGCTCCATACGGCAGTTGTGCTCCCAGTGCTCCACTGCCTCATGTTCCTCTTGCGCGTAAAATTGCTGGCGGGCCAGGAGGTTGTCCCAGTCCACCTTGTGCGCGTCGAATTCGGGGCCATCCACGCAGACGAACTGGGCCCCACCCTCCAGCAAAACGCGGCACCCGCCACACATACCGGTGCCATCGATCATGATCGTGTTCAAGCTGACGATGGTTGGCACCCTAAAGGGCTCCGTCGTCGCGGCGCAGAACTTCATCATAATCGCCGGCCCAATGGCCCACACGCGGTCGATCTCACCCTCGCGTTGCTCCAGAAATTCCTGGAGCGGCTCGGTGACCAACGCCTTCCGGCCGAGGGAGCCATCGTCGGTGCAGATGACGATCTCATCGGAGACGGCATGCATACGCTCCTCCCAGAAGAGCAGTTCCTCCGTGCGGGCGCCGATGATGGAGATGACGTGGTTTCCCGCCTCCTTGAGCGCCCGCGTGATGGGGAAGATGGGCGCGATGCCCACCCCGCCGCCAATGCAGATCACGGTGCCATAATTCTCAATCTCGGTCGGGTGGCCCAATGGCCCGGCGAAGGTCGCCAGTTCGTCGCCGGCCTCGAGGGTGCCCAGTTGCATCGTCGTCTTCCCCACTTCCTGGAAGATGATGGTGATGGTGCTGGCCTCTCTGTCATAATCGGCGATGGTGAGCGGGATACGTTCGCCCTGCTCGTCGATGCGCAGGATGACAAACTGGCCCGCTTGCGCCTTTCTGGCGACGACAGGAGCCTCAACGATCATCAGTTTGTTGATGTCGCTGAGTACTTCTTTGTGCAAAATAGGGTACACTGCATTGCCTCCGATTCCTGCTAAGTTTTTTGGCCCTGATCTAGCTTGACTACCAAGCTTTCTGGCATCTTGACCGCCACTACCCTGCCTTTGGCGCATACCTTGCCCTCCGCCGAGAGCGTGGAGGCGACCACGACTTTACGCTCCGTGATTTCCTCCACACGCCCGCGCACCTCCAGGGGAGGGCCGAGGGGCGTCGGTCGCACGTAATCGACGTGCAGGGAGGCGGTCACGAAGCGCAGCGGCGGCTCCGTGTCCATCGCGCGTCCCTCGGCGCGGTAGGCGGCGGCTGCGGCCGTGCCGGTGCCGTGGCAATCGATGAGGGAGGCGATCAACCCACCGTATACGTAGCCAGGGATGGCCATATGCTGGGGCTCCGGCTGGAAGGTGCAAATCGTCTCATCGCCGTCCCAGTAACTCTTGATCTGCAAACCGTGCTCGTTGAGCCGCCCGCAGCCGTAGCAGTAGCTCAAGTTGTCGGGATAATAATCCTGAAATGCTTTTTCGGGCATTTGTTGTTCTCCTCTACGCTTTCACCGGACGGTGAAAGCAAATGGCTACCTGATACTCAAATTTAGTGCATCCACTTCATCTGGCGACAACGCTGGTGGAAAAAGGTCCAAATACCTGTCGAACCCACAAAGTAGAGCGCTATCATTCGTCAGCAGAAGCGCGTCATAGTAGCGGGCCGTGGCAGCGATGATATAGTCACCCAAACGGCAACGCTGACCGCAAGGGGCCGGTAATGCCTGTTCACCGCATAGTACGGGCCTCCAGTTGGCTTGTTGATCACGCAAATCAGAGGAGTAGCGCTGCACTAAAACCCGATGGCTGTGCTGGGTCAAGTCTGTCTCACCGACGAGATCGCTCAACGCCCGCGTCTCTATCTGTTCCACCATCTCTGCTAGGAGAACTGCAACAGGCGCTTCACAAAGAACGAGGTCGATTTCCAGAGGGTCGAGGAGGTTCTGACGTAGAACGTCTGGACGATACTCTATTCCAAAACACACGCGCAACTGTCGCTGACGCTCGAAGTAAGCAATCACAGGCAGCATTATATGACGGTCGGGAAACCGACGACGCAGTTGGCGCAGTGGACTTGGATGGTAAAGGGCCGAAGTATCACAACAGATCGGACGCTCTGGGTCAGCCAGCCAGGCCGCGCTGAGATTATCGACTCGATTCACGATTCTTCCTCTGGCCGAGTGAACTCAGCAAAGTCTTGCTCGTTCAACATCATAACGCGCTTGCCTTTAGGCAAGAAGTAGACCATCTCTCCCTGCCGAACGCCGAGGGTGTCCACCACGTACTCAGGGAGTATGACCAGATTCTCATCATGCACCCAGGCCGCGCGTCTGTCAGAAGGGGGAAGCAGACTGTCAAACAAGCGGCCCCGTTCCTCGTTGGCGGTCCTGGTGACCTGTGTGCGCCCCTCGACCATCTCCACCCGGTAGAAATTCTCGTAGAACTCAAACAGGGGAGAATGGGACGAGATAAACATCTGGGTGGGAGGCGAATCACGCACCTCCACCATCTCTTTGAAAATGAGGCGCAGTTTCTTCTGTGTGGGCCAGGAGAGATTCATCTCCGGCTCCTCAATGGCGATGATGTCAGCCCGGCTCAGCGCAATCAGGCCTGCCATCAGCACCAGTTGTTGCACACCACTGCCCATCTGATCCAACGGTATGCTGCGTGACTCGGCCTCAATCTGGACATCATAGGGGCCATCAGGCGAAGCTACCGGCTGAAGCGTGCCCAACGCCAGCGGAGATTCAGCAAAGAGGGGCCGAAGAACCCGGTAAAAGGCCTTCCGCCTCTCTGGGTCTTGGCTGACCGAGGCCCAGAAGAGCTGCTCTTTCAAATTTGAGCCTTCAGGGTGCAGTCGTTTTTCCGCCTCACTTTCTTCCTCAAGTTCCAGGCGGCGGCGAGCGGGGATGTGATAGCACGAGGTATGAGTCAAATGAAGAGAAGCAGGAATACCCGTCCTCACGTGAATACCATTTTCCTTCTGCACGATGGCTATTTCAATCCGATGTTCTTGGCCATCTTGCTGGAAAACGCCCACCAGTCTGATTTTCTGCTCTCCCCAGGAGAACCACTCATCGAAAGAACCTGGTATGTTTACGGTTCCCTTCCATCGCGTCAGGGCGCGAAAGAAGATTTCCAGGGCCTCCAGGATGTTGGACTTACCCACATTGTTGTCCCCGTGAAAGACGTTGATGGGCAGCAAATCCGAGATCGTGCAGTCATAGAGGCTCTTGTACCCGCTAACCTGAAACTCGGTGAGCATCATTATCCCTTCTCCTCCCGCGCATAGGGCAGGCCCAGCGCGGCCGGCGCTCCGACTCGCTTGCTCAGCGTCTCCCACCAGGTGATGGCGACCAGGACTAGAATGGTCATAATGTAGGGCAACATGTTGAGCAGCGCGGCCGGGATGGTGGTGCCGGCGGCCTGCATACGGAACTGGATGGCGTTGATGCTGCCGAAGAGCACGGCTCCGACCACTGCCCGCAGCGGGTCCCACGTGGCGAAGATGACCAACGCCACCGCGATCCAGCCGCGCCCGCCGGTGATGTTCTCCGTCCAGCCCTTGGTGTAGGCCAACGAGAGATGCGCGCCGCCGAGCCCCGCCAGTGCGCCGCCCAGAATGGTGTAGAGATAGCGGTTCAAGCTGACGTTGATGCCCATCGCGTCGGATGTCTGTGGATTCTCCCCCACCGCCCGCAGGTAAAGGCCGGGGCGGGTTTTGTAGAGATACCACCAGGCCAGCGGCACGAAGAAGTACATGCTATAGGTGATAATGTCCTGGTTGAAGAGGGATGGGCCGATGATGGGTAATTTCGAGAGGCCGGGGATGGGGATGCGCTCCAGGCTGGGGCCGACCAGCCCGACCAGGCGTGAGCCTTCGGGGCCCAGGCGCTGGCCCAGGAAACTGGCCATGCCGGTGCCGAAAAGCGTCAGTGTCAGGCCGCTGACCACTTGATTGGCCCGCAAGCTGATGGAGAGGAAAGCGTGTATCGCCGCCATCAGGCCGCCCACCACCAGCGAGGCCAAGAGCGCCAGCGCCAGACTGCCGGTGTGATAGGCGACGGCGAAGGCCGATACTGCGCCCATCATCATCAGCCCCTCGACGCCCAGGTTGAGGATGCCAGACCGTTCAGTGTAAATCTCGCCGACAGTGGCGTAGACGAGCGAAGTACCGGCACGCAGGGTGATCGCGAGAATCGATGCGAGGAATGAAATCTCCATCACTCAGCCTCCTCAGCAGTGGCGCCCGGCGTCGTGCGAACGAAGCGCAGGCGATATTCGGCGAACAGTGAGCCGCCCAGCATGGGGAAAAGCAGGGCGCCCTGGAGAACGAAGCCCATCGCCGCCGGTAAGCCCATCGCCATCTGAATCTGGTCCCCGCCGACGAGCAGCGCGGCCAGCAGGAAGGCGACCAAGAGCACGCCCCAGGGATTCAATTGGCTCATCCAGGCGACGATGATGGCGGTGTAGCCGTAGCCTACCGTGAGCCCCTGCTGCAAGCGCCGCATCACGCCGGTGACCTCACAGACACCGGCCAGCCCGCAGAGCGCCCCGGAGATCATCATCACCAATAAAATATCGCGCGGGATGTTGATTCCAGAGTAACGGGCCGCGGTCGGATTTTCGCCCGTGACGCGCAACTCGAAACCCCACTTGGTGCGCTGGAGCACGAACCAGAGGATGGCGGCGGCCAGTACGGCCAGGATCAGGCCGAAATGCACCCGCCCGAAAAGGCGCGGTAGCCAGGCCACCTGGGGAAACTGGGCTGTGCCAGGAAAGCCATAACCCTCCGGATCGCGCCAGGGGCCGTGGTACATGTGCGAGACTAACAGGATGGCGATGTAGTTCATCATCAAAGTGGTGATGGTCTCGTTGACTTGCAGGTAAGCGCGTAGGGCGGCCGGTATGGCACCCCACAGAGCGCCAGCCAGCATCCCGATCAGGATGGTGACCGGCAATACGGCCCATCCGGGCAATCCCTCCGAGAGGAAAAGCGCCACACCGGTGGCCGCAAGCCCGCCCATCGCCAGCTGCCCCTCGGCGCCGATGTTCCAAAATAACATGCGGAAGGCGATGGAGACACCCATACCGGTGAGCATCAGGGGGATCGCCTTGACCAGCGTCTCGGCCAGCGCGTGGCTTCCGCCGAACGCGCCCTCCGCCATAGCCGCGTAGGCCACCAGCGGATTCACGCCCGAAGTGCCCAACAGTATCGCTCCGAAGACGAGGGAAAAGAGGAATGAGAGCACAGGAACCAGGAGGCGAACGCCTCGGGAGACGCTTTGGCGTTTTTCGATCACAATTCTCACGTTGTCACTCCTTCTGCTGCTTCTGGACGGTCTTCCGAACGAACCTTCTCGCCCGCCATCATCAGGCCGATGGCGTCTACGTCGGCCTCGTCGGCCGGCACGACGTCAACGATTTCCCCCTCAAATATCACGCCGATGTGATCGGAGATCGCCAATAATTCGTCCAGATCCTCGGAGATGAGCAACACGGCGGTGCCTTTGTCGCGCTCTTTCAACAACAGCTTGCGCACTGCCTCCGTCGCGCCTACATCCAGCCCGCGCGTGGGATGGACCGCGATCAGCAGCCCGTCACAGGCCATAATCTCGCGGGCCAGGATCGTTTTTTGCAAATTGCCACCGGAGAGAAACTTGACCCGCGTATCTGGCCCCGGTGTGGCGATGTTGAACTTATCTATCATGCGTCGGGCGAAATCCCTCATAGCCTTGGGGAGTATCACGGGACCGCGTGAGAGCTCTGAGGTTCGGTATCCCTTGAGCGATAGGTTTTCGCAGACCGTCATATTCCCCACCAATCCCATCCCCACGCGGTCTTCGGGGATGTGGCCGACTCCGGCCCTGATCATCTGCAATGGTGAGGAGTGGGTAAGGCGATCGCCCTTTACCCATATCTCCCCGCCGGTCACGGGGCGCAGGCCCGTGATATTCTCCGCCAGCTCCCGCTGACCGTTTCCGGCCACGCCCGCGATGCCCATAATCTCCCCGCTGCAGACTGTGAGGGAAAGGTCGCGAAGGGCTAGGAGGCCCTTGTTATCCAATGCCCGTAATTCCTCGATCCTCAGCGTTGGCGATCCGGGTTGGGAGACCTCCTTCTCCAGGCGGAAAAGCACCTCGCGCCCCACCATCAGGCGGGCCAGTTCACCGGGCGTGGTATCCGACGTGTTCAGCGTGGCGATCACTTCGCCATCCCGCAGCACGGTCACACGGTCCGAGAACATCATCACCTCGCGCATTTTGTGGGTGATGAAAATGGCCCCCTTGCCCTCCCTGACCACGCGGCGCAGGACGTCGACCAAATCGTCCACCTCCTGCGGCGTCAGCACAGCCGTCGGCTCGTCGAGGATGAGGATGTCGACGTCGCGGTAGAGCAGCTTGAGGATCTCCACGCGCTGCTGCTCGCCCACGGAGAGCTGCCAGATGTAGGCTTCTGGGTCCACCACCAGCCCGTATCGAGCACCGATTTCGTGCAGGCGTTGGCTCACTTTCTCCAAATCGGGCTGGAAGGAAAGTCCCTCTAGCCCCAGGACGACATTCTCCGCCACGGTCATGGTCTCCACCAGCATGAAGTTCTGGTGCACCATCCCGATGCCCAGTTCGTAGGCGTCGCTCGGCGACTGAATATCGGCGTGTTGGCCGTCGAGGAAGATGGCCCCCTCGTCGGGGCGGTACAGGCCACAGAGGACGTTCATCAGGGTGGACTTGCCGGCGCCGTTCTCGCCGAGCAGCGCCAGCACCTCGCCCTCGTGAAGTTCTAGATCGACCTGGTTGTTGGCCAGAACGCCGGGGAAGCGCTTGGTGATTCCGACCATGCGGAGGGCTGGTTGTCGTGTGTTTTGCTCATTCATCATGTGGGCTTACTCCATATCCCTTTCACCCCAGCCCTCTCCTCAGGGGGAGGTGGCTGGGGTGAGGGTAAACACAAGGGGCAGAGTTTCCTCTGCCCCCTCTTGGCTCTCTACTCTCTACTCAGAGATTTCGCCGACGACGCCCTCGACGAACCAGTCCATATTCAGCATATCTTCATCTGACATGCATTCGCCGTCCGCGACGGCCTCGTTGCCACCTTGATCATTGATCGGGCCGCAGAAGACGTCCCAATCGGTGTCCATGATCTTTTCCTTCTCGGCGTCGACCTGCTTGCGTACCTCGTCCGGAACCAGCGGGCTCATCTCGGCCAGTTTGACGACGTTAGTCTCTAAACCGCCCCAGAACTGATGGGCCTCCCACGTGCCTTCAAGGATATCCCTGACGGTGTCGACGTAGTACGTGCCCCAGTTCCACTGCGGGCTGGTCAGGACAGTATCACCCACGAACTCTCGCATATCAGAGTCGTACCCGATGCTCAGCGCGTCGCGCTCCTGAGCGGCCTTCTGCGGTTCGGTGGTGTCCTGGTGCTGCGCGATGACGTCCGCGCCCTCGTCGAGCAGCGCCTCGGCCGCCTCGCGCTCTACCACGGGGTCGTACCATGTGTTGGTCCAGACCACACGCACTTCCGCGTCGGAATTCACCGAGCGGACGCCCAGCGCGAAGGCGTTGATGCCGCGAATTACCTCCGGGATGGGGAAGGCGGCGACGTAGCCGATGATGTTGCTATCCGTCATCTCGCCGGCCACGATGCCGGAGAGGTAGCGCGGCTGGTACATACGACCGAAGTAAGTGGCCATATTATCCGCGGTCTTGTACCCAGAACAATGCTCGAAGATAACGTCGGGGAACTCCTCCGCCACTTCCAGCGTGGGGTCCATGTAGCCGAACGAGGTGGTGAAGATAACGTCGTATCCCTCTTGGGCATACTGGCGGATGACGCGGGTGGCATCGGGGCCTTCGGGCACGTCCTCAATGTACTTGGTTTCGATCTTATCGCCTAGTTCCTCTTCGAGCATCTTGCGGCCTCGGTCGTGCTCATAGGTCCAGCCCAGGTCTCCGGGAGGGCCGATATAGACGAAAGCGGCTTTGACAGTTTTCTTCTCGGGGGCTTCGGTGGGCTTGGGGCCACAGGCCGTCAGCGCCAATGCTGCGACGAGCAAAATCCCCATTACACTCCACAGGCGTTTAGACATTCTTAACCTCCTTTAGGTTTTGTTTGTTTGAACGGATTATCGCGGGTTAGAGGGGTAAAGTAATTTTGCTGATCAGGTCACCTCCTCCTCTGGCCCAAATGCTTAGCACAGGGCAACAAGGATATTTTGTCTTCACTTCTCCCGTTATGAGCTGTTTGAGAGACAGTTTATGATAGCACAACACGTGTGCTTTAGCAACCAATTACATTCCCGTGGGAATTTCGAGGAAAACGGTCTCCAGGCCGAAGCGTTCTTCCAGGTGACGCGCCAGCGCTTTGACACCCAAGGTCTCGGTGGCGTAGTGCCCGGCGAAGATGACGTTGAGCCCACGCTCGTCGGCCTCGTGAAAGTGGGCGTGGCTGGTCTCGCCGGTGATGTAGGTGTCGAGCCCGGCCTCTTCCGCCTGAGCCATCATCGAGGCCGCGCCGCCGGAGACGCAGCCGACGCGGTGAGCTTCCTCTGGGCCATGATCTAGGACGCGGACCGGGGGCCTTCCCAGGGCCTTGACGATCCGCCCGATCAGGGCAGGCATATCGAGAGGCGGTTCCAACTCCCCCGACATGCCGATTTGAGTGCCATGATACTCGCCGAAGGGCTGCTTGTCTCGCAGTTTCAGCAGCCGCGCCATCTCCGCGTTGTTGCCCACTTCGGCGTGAGCGTCCAGCGGAAGATGGACGGCATAAAGGCCACAGCCGCCCTCGATCAGCGTGCGCACCCTCCGAAAGTGCGGGCCGACCATTCTCAGCGGCTCATCCCAGAAGAGGCCGTGGTGCACGACGAGCAGTTGCGCGTTCTCGGTCACGGCCTGCTCGAAGGATGCCTGACAGCCGTCCACGGCGAAGGCGACTTTTGTTACCTCCTCCGGTCCCTCCACCTGCAGGCCGTTCTTGGAGACATCGTCGAAATCGTTGATGCGAAGATAATCGTCAAGATAGGTGCTCAGTTCATCAAGCTTCATAGGATACTCCTTGTGAGAATGGGAAGAATATAGAGTGGGGAAATAAGCATCATTTTGCCAGACGCTCAATGAGGGACAGAATGAGCCAGATCAGGCCCAAAATGCCCGCGCCCGCCAGTAAGCAGGTCGCGCCTAGCACTACCGCCCGTGACCCATAGGAGACAGCGATGGCAGCGCCTCCGCCGATGACCAAAAAGATGACGACGGCCCAGAAGAGCCGTCGCTGCTCTTGTCGGCGTCGAGCTCGTGGGTTGGTCGGGCTGACCGCGGGCTCCTTAATTTGTTTCATAGGCCGTGCTCCAATCTCAAAGTGGGGCGCTCGATGTTATTCTAGCATAGTCCTATTATGCTGCAAGAAAAGTTCAGTTGGGGAAATCGTAGCGGTTCCAAGGCCCTCCAGAGACCCCCAGAGGCTTTCTGTGGCATTGGGTGAGTCCA
>CAZANJ010000039.1:0-12943 GCA_964486415.1 uncultured Anaerolineales bacterium | reverse complement strand
AATAACCGCCTCTCACAGCTATCTTAACGTTCTTTTACAATCTATCGTTATAATTGGGTCTTGACAAAAGCCCACTTTTGATGTATAAACTTTACAAGCCTGCGGTTTCTTTCTCACCACTTTCACTTTTTGGCCCACTCCTTTACACGTTGTTACATAACCCTCCAATTTTCGAGTCACGTCTACGCTGTCAGGAGGTTTAGTTTCAGCACGCGATTTGATCCGCGGTATAATTCCAACACGGGGCACTATCAATGTCGGCGTATATCAAAATGGGAGCAAAGGCTCAAGATGACCCCAACAATTAGGGAAGTAGCGGATAGGTCGGGTGTATCCACAGCTACGGTCAGCAGAGCCTTGAGAGGGCTTCCCAATGTGGCCCCTTCAACCCGGGAGCAAGTGCTACAAGCTGCCGAGGAGTTGAATTACTCCATCGACCCACAGGCTTCGCGCATGGCAGCGGGGCGTACGATGTCCATTGGCATCGTGATACCGCTGGCGGACCAATGGTTCTACAATAAGGTATCAACGGCTGTTGAGGCTATGTTGGTCACCGAAGGCTACGACTTGATCCGGTACAGCATCGCCGGCTTGAGTAGCCAGACCGATCTGTTTCGACGATTATCATCGGGCAGACATGTTGATGGTCTCATCGTCAACGTGGCCCTGGCGGAGAAGGACCTGGAACTGCTCAACACGCTGGACTTCCCGGTGGTGACGATTGAGACCGAGACAAAGCATTTCGCTTCAGTGAGCATCGACAACGTTGCCGCAGCGCGAACCGCTACTCGCCACTTGATCAACCTGGGCCACGAGCATATCGGGATTATTTCCGGATTGCGCAAAGACCCCATGCGGTTCCAGGTGCCTCGAAGACGCGCCGAGGGCTACCGTAGCGCTCTACGTGAGAACGGGATCGAGGTTCGCCCGGAGCTTGAGGCGCCGGGGAATTTCTCGCTCGCCGGAGGCGCGGAGGCGATGATTGACTTGCTCTCTGTGCACCACCCGCCGACCGCGGTCTTCGCTTTCTCCGATGAGATGGCTATTGGAGCGCTCAAGACCATTCACGATATGAACTTGCGCGTTCCAGAGGACCTCTCGGTGATTGGGTTCGATGACCATGACATTGCGGAGTACGTGGGCCTGACCACAATTCGTCAGCCGGTGGCCGAGTATGGAAGGAGGGCGGCCTCACTTCTGTTGAAGCTCATTGATGGGCCAGATAAACCAGACGAGGTGACCTTACCTCATATAGAACTCGGCACACAGTTAGTGGTACGTTCTACCACAGGGCCTCCAACGGGGCGAGATCGTTCCAGAAAGATAATCCACCAGGCTGGCTAATTTTCCTGGCGGTTTCATGGGGCGACTTTAAATCCTGGCCCCCTTAGTCAAACGCGGAGCCCTGTGCATAGAGGGCCTTATGCCCCCAAATGATAGGAGGTGATTGCCAACCGATCAATTGTTCGCACCCCGTAAAACCAAAAAGTTACCATAAATCTTAAGGAGGAGTACAAATGAGACGTTTACTAGTCGTACTGAGTCTATTGGTCATCGCAGGAATGTTACTGACCGCCTGTGGCGGGCAGCAATCCCCGGCAACCGAACCTCCAGCCGAAGAAGAGACCGGAGGCGAAGAGGAAGAACAGAAAGTCGTCACCATCTTCGGTGCTTTCGTTGATGAGGACGCTAAGCGCTTCGAGTCCTCGATGGTGCCCTTTGAGGAAGAAACCGGCATCGATGTGCAATACGAAGGGTCCGGCGACTTCGAGACCCTGATCCTGGTGCGCGTGGAGGGCGACGACCCTCCCGATATTGCGGCCCACCCGCAGCCCGGCCTGTTGCAGAACTTCATCGAGCAGGGACACGTCATCGACCTGAATGACTGGTTCGAGGAGGACTACCTGAAGGAGCAGTATGCGCAGTCCTGGCTCGACCTGGCCACCATAGATGGGCAGATGTCCGGTGTCTGGTATCGAGCCAACGTCAAAAGCCTGGTCTGGTACCCCGTGCCCGAGTTCGAGGAAGCCGGATACGAGATTCCCAAGACCTGGGATGAGATGATCGCGCTGTCCGACCAGATGGTCGAAGATGGGAACACCCCCTGGTGCATCGGCATCGAGAGCAGCGGCGCCACCGGCTGGGTCGCCACCGACTGGATGGAGGACATCATGCTCCGCACACAGCCCGCGGAGAAGTATGACCAGTGGACCACCGGTGAACTGCCCTTCAACTCTCCCGAGGTCAAGAACGCGGCTGAGATCATGGGGGAAATCTGGTTCAACGAGGACTACGTCCTGGGCGGCACCGCTGCCATCCTGACCACCCCCTTCGGCGACGCTCCCACTCCGATGTTCGACGACCCACCGAGCTGCTGGATGCACCGCCAGGCCAGCTTCATCCCGGCTTTCTTCCCCGACGACGTGGTTGTGGGCGAGGATGTGGACTTCTTCTACCTGCCCCCTATCAAGCCTGATGAGTATCCAAAGCCAGTGCTGGGCGCCGGCGACATCTTCGCGGCCTACAACGACCGTCCCGAGGTCCGGAAGGTCATGGAGTACCTGACCACGGGCGAATCCACCAAGGCCTGGCTCCAGGCTGGCGGCTTCGTCTCTCCGCACAACGACACCCCGCTCGAATGGTACCCCACCGAGACCGACCGCAAGTACGCCGAGATTCTCTCTGGATCCAGCGTCTTCCGCTTCGACGGCTCCGACCTGATGCCCGGTGCCGTGGGTGCCGGTTCCTTCTGGCAGGGGATGGTTGACTACGTCAATGGTGATGACCTGGACTCAGTGATGCAGGACATCGACGAGAGCTGGCCTGAGTAATAAGGCATGTGATGCGTTGATGCCCAGCATGGATGGGTAAGTGAAGCAAGGCAGCCGCTGTTGGACTGCCTTGCTTTCTCACAAGTAGCGGAATCATCCGATTCCGCTAAGGAGAAAGATCAATGGAACAGAGTGACGCACAGCGTAAAGGCACACTTGACCAGGTATACTACCTTGTAGGTCGTGTGTTGATATCCCTGCTTGTCCCGGTGGTGACCTTTCTGGTGATGTGGCAGGGGTTCATCTTCCTGCGGGATGGGGACGCGCCCAAGCTCGTCACTGCCCTGGTGGCGATTATCTGGGGGGTCGGTGGGGTCGGCGTCTTGTTCTTGCTGTCGAATTGGTTGGTGGAACAGATGCCGTCGGCATGGACCGACACCCTGCGCCCATTCGTCTTCGTTGGACCCGCGATAGCTATCCTGTCCTGGTATCTTCTTATCCCCACCATCAGGACGTTCTATGCCAGTTTCTTCGACGCCCGGACGGAGGCTTTCGTAGGCCTTGACAACTACGTCTTCGCCTTCACCAATTCGGACATGTTAACCTCCTTCCGCAACAACCTGCTGTGGCTGATCATCGGCACGGCCCTCAGCGTTGGCTTCGGCTTGCTCGTCGCCATCCTGGCGGACCGATCCAAGTTTGAGACGCTGGCCAAGTCGCTTATTTTCCTGCCCTACGCCATCTCCTTTGTGGGGGCCGGCGTGATCTGGCGCTTCATCTACTTCTACAAACCGCCCAGCATGGACCAGATCGGGCTGCTGAACGCTATCTTGGTGGGCCTCGGAGGAGAGCCACAGGCCTGGCTGACGTTGAGGCCATGGAACAACGTCTTCCTGATCATCATCATGGTATGGCTGCAGACCGGCTATGCGATGGTGCTGCTATCAGCGGCGCTGAAGGGCGTCCCCGGAGAGCTTCTGGAGGCGGGCAGGATCGATGGCGCTACGGAGACGCAAGTCTTCTTCAGGATCATCATTCCCTACATTCAGGGTACGATCGTCACCGTGTGCACCACGATCATCATCTTCACCCTGAAGATCTTCGACATCGTCTTCGTGATGACCAACGGCAACTACGGCACTGAGGTGATAGCGAGCCGCTTCTACAAGCAGATGTTCAAGTTCTCGCACTTCGGACGCGGTGGGGCTATTGCTGTTGTCCTTTTGATCGCGGTCATACCGGTGATGTGGTATAACCTGCAGCAGTTTGGCGAACAGGAGGCCTTCTAATGAAACGCCAGAAGCTGATATCGGACTTGATCCTCAACGGTGCGCTTCTTCTGCTTGTCCTGGTTTGGACCGTGCCCACGCTTGGCTTGCTCGTGTCCTCCTTCCGTCCGCGCGATGACGTCAACTCGACAGGATGGTGGACTATGATAAGTAAGCCCAGCGAGTTTACGCTCGATAACTACCGCCAGGTGCTGCTGGGCAAGGACGTGAGCTTTACCGACGCCGAAGGGAATGTCGTTGAAGCCAGCGGCGATAACCTGGGCCGTGCCTTCCTGAACAGCTTGACCGTCACGGTGCCGGCCACTATCATCCCGATCCTGATCGCCGCTTTCGCGGCGTATGGCTTCGCCTGGATGAAGTTCCCGGGGCGCAAGGTGTTCTTCATCATGGTGGTGGCCTTGCTTGTGGTCCCCTTGCAGATCGCCTTGATCCCCATTCTCAGGGACTACACCAAGCTCGATCTGAACGGAACGTTCTTGGCGATCTGGTTGGCCCACACCGGTTTTGGCCTGCCCTTGGCGGTTTATCTGCTCTACAATTACATCAGCAGGCTGCCCAGGGACATTCTGGAGTCGGCCTTCATCGACGGCGCTTCCCCCTTCACCATCTTCATCCGCTTGATTCTACCACTTTCCGTGCCGGCCCTGGCGTCTTTCGCCATCTTCCAGTTCCTCTGGGTGTGGAACGACCTGCTGGTCGCCCTGGTCTTCATCGGCAGCAAGCCCGAGGTTGCCGTGATGACGCAGGCGTTGCAGGAGATGGTAGGCTCCCGAGGACAGGATTGGCATCTGTTGACCGCCGGGGCGTTCATCACGATGCTTCTGCCACTGCTCGTCTTCTTCTCACTCCAGCGCTTCTTCGTGCGCGGTCTGTTGGCCGGTTCTGTGAAAGGGTAATCGCTGATAAATCTCGTATGAAGCATACTAGCGACATATACAATCTGGCACAATGCAGGTTGAGAACAGGGCAACTGCCAAGGCCAACGCTTTGGCCCGTTGCCCTGTTTCTGATTGGGCACGATGTTTAAGGAAAGAGATCCACAGGCACCTTCTTTCGATTGGGTCCTCTGGATAAAATGGGTCCTGGCGACGACGCTGGGATGGATCGTCGGCTGGGCCATCAGTGAGTTCGCAGTGGGGCTCACCACTGGCCTCGCCCAATGGGTCGTCTTGCGGAAGCAGATCGAGCATTCCGAATGGTGGGTCCTGGCTAGCGGAATCGGATGGGCGGCAGGACGCGGGTTTGTCACAGCAGTAACTCCCTCTCAAAGCACCATCTTGGTCAATGCAATACTGGGGGCGGCCCTTGGCCTGGCGCAGTGGCTGGTCTTGCAGCGCAGCGTCATTCAGGCCTGGTGGTGGATCATCGTAAGCACCCTAAGCTGGATCGTGGGACTGACGGGCTTTCTCGGCGCCACGTTAATCGGGTCGGTCGTCGGCGCTGTCACCGGCCTCGCCCTGGAGCCCTTGCTGCGTTACTCTTCCTCACAAGACCACCCAGAAACCACCTGATACCTTCACCTTTAGAAAAATCGTCGGCTATGGAAAGCCGACCTACAAAACAAAATGCAGGACACGTCTTCGGCGTCTATAACTGCCGCACTTATGTAGGGTAGCAAGGCATCTTTTCAGTCGGCTATGGAAAGCCGACCTACAACACAAATCACTGGATAGTTATCCAGTTGCTCATATCCGGTCGAGCGGTGAAATAGCCCCTTGACCGTCGCAGGAGTCACTATGACACAGTTGATGGCTTTCATTCTAGATCTCGACGGCGTTATCACCGATACCGCAAAATTCCACTTCCAGGCCTGGAAGCGATTGGCGGATGAGGAGGGCATCCCCTTCACCCGCGAGGACAATGACCAACTGCGCGGCGTATCTCGTCGCCGGTCGCTTGAGCTGCTGCTGGGCGAGCATATCGCTGACTACACCGAGGACCAGATGCAGGAGATGATGGATCGCAAGAACGGTTATTATCAGACCCTTCTGGAGACCATCACCCAGGATGATTTCTTGCCCGGCGCCCGCGAGCTGATCGACGAGATCAAACGGCGCGGGTTCAAGGTTGCCGTAGGATCCGCCAGCAAAAACACGCGCATCGTGCTGGAGAAGCTCCGGATCACGGACGCGTTCGATGGCATCGCCGACGGGCACAGCGTAGCGCGGGCGAAGCCGGCCCCCGACATCTTCGTCCACGCCGCCGGGCAGGTCGGCGTGCCGGCGGCGAACTGCGCCGTCGTCGAGGACGCCGAGTCCGGCGTCCAGGCCGCGCTGACGGCCGGGATGGTCGCCATCGGCGTGGGGCCGGAGGAGCGCGTAGGGGCGCTTTCCTCGGTCGATCCCCACTTTCGCTACGACACCACCGCCGACATCGATCTGGAAGAGATTCTAGCATAGGGCGGACGATGGAATTACAAAACAACCTGCACACCGAAACCGGCTGGGAGATTACTGAAACCGCTTTCCAGCCCGATCAACTGGTCACCACCGGCAGCAACTTTATGATCGGTAACGGCTATCTGGGCTACCGGGGCACCTTCGCCGAGTGGGAGGCGGACCGTTACGTGGCCTGCATCGTCAGCGATACGTACAACAAGGTCGAGGGTGGGCGGCGGGAATTGTGCAACGTGCCCAATGGGTTGTTCACCCAGCTGTTCATCGACGGCGAGATGGTATCCGCCTTTGAGGGTGAGACGCTCGACTACCAGCGCAGCCTCAACCTGCGCTACGGGTGCTACGCTCGTTCACACGATTGGCGAGGCGCCAAGGGGCAGCGGGTGATGATAGAGGTGGAGAAATTCGCCAGCTACGATAACCTCCACCTGATCGCTATGCGGTACCGCTTTCGCCCGGCGCAGGAATCGACCGTCACGCTCGTGACGGGGATCGACGGTCACGTCTGGAATTTGGGCGGGGGGATAAACGACATCCCTGGGCACTTCGAGACCTACGAGCCTTTCACACATCAGGGCCTGATCGGCATCGAGACGGTCACGGGCGAGTTCGGCATTCAGATCGACGTGATAGAAGGGTTGACCATCACGGGGCCAGATCCGACAACCACGACGATCATCGAGGAGCCCAAGCGCATCTTGCGCGAGATGACCTTTGAGCTAGCGGCCGGTGAAGAGGTAACCCTTGAGAAAATTGTCGCCATCTATACCAGCAATGACGTCCCTGACCCTCGGCAGCAGGCCGTAGCCGACGCCCAAGACGCGCTGCGAGTTGGACACGCGGCGCTGTGGGAGGCCCATCAGGCGCGCTGGGATGAGCTGTGGGCGCGAAGTGACATCCAGATCGACGGGGATCTGGAGGCCCAAACCATCACGCGCTTCAACATTTACCAGAACATCATCGCCACGCCCGCGCACGCCCGATTGCCCATCGGCGCGCGGGGGCTGTCATGCCAGGTCTACCAGGGAGCGGCCTTCTGGGATCAAGAGATCTTCAATATGCCGATGTTCCTGTTCACCCACCCCGACATCGCCCGCGGCATTCTGGCCTATCGCTACGAGACGCTGGATGGCGCACGCAAAAAGGCGCGGCGGCTGGGCTACGACGGCGCATATTATGCCTGGACCAGCGGGAAGACGGGCGAGGAGCTCTTCCCTGACTATTTCTTCGAGAACGTCCTGACCGGGCGGAAAATCCGCAATCACTTCAACGATTGGCAGATTCACATCTCACCCGACATCGTCTACGCGATCTGGCGGTATTACGTCGCGACCGGCGATTGGGCGTTCGTGGTCGACTACGGCGCGGAGATCGCCTTCGAGGTGGCGCGATTCCTGGTTTCTCACGCCTACTTCAAGAAGGACAAGCACCGCTATGAGTTCATCCGGCTCCTGGGCCCCGACGAGTACCACGAGAACGTGGACAACAACGTCTTCACCAATTATCAGGCCCACTTTGCCCTGGAGAAAGCCTTGGCGTTTTACGAGCGGCTGCAGGAGGACACGCCTAACGAGTTAGAGGCGCTTCTGGAGCGCCTTGACCTGAGCGAAGAGGACATTGAGAACTGGCGGGATATGGTCGATCTGCTCTACCTCCCGCAGCCCGATCCCGACACGCTGCTGATCGAGCAGTTTGACGGCTACTTCGGCCGGGAGGACATCCGGCCCGACGCGCTGCGAGAACGGCTCATCCATCCCGAGGAGTATTGGGGCTGGCCGAACGGCATCGCGGTCGAGACGCAGGTCTTGAAGCAGGCGGATGTGCTCCAACTGTTCGCGCTCCACGACCTCTTCCCGGCCGACGTGATGCGGGCCAATTACGATTACTACGAACCGCGCACGGAGCACGGCTCTTCCCTCAGCCCGTCCGTCCACGCCCTGATCGCCAGCAAGGTAGGCTACGCTGAACAGGCCTACGACTATTTTATGAACGCGGCCACCATTGATCTCTACAACGCCAGCACCAAGGTGATGAGCGGCGGGACCTTCCTCGGCGGCATCCACACGGCGGCCTGCGGCGCCATCTGGCAGATGATGGTTGAGGGCTTCGCCGGTTTCAGCATTGATGAGGATGGTATCAGGTTTGCCCCCGCCTTGCCGATTCAGTGGGATGGGCTATCATTCAAGCTAGTGGTGCGCGGCAACCTCCTGAGCGTGCGACTGACGCCGGAGGAACTAACCATCGCCTCGGCTCAGGAGAACGCGACGCCCATCGCCGTGAGCGTTGGGGAGCGAACGATAACGCTCCATCCCGGCGGGCGCGAAATGATCTTGGCCTAGGTTTGCCAAGCGCAATTAGACAGAGCACATGCTTCACGCGATACGCTTGACCCGATAAAGTCGCACTTTCTCAAAAGCGAGTAAAAACCCACATCTTCTCGACCTCTTGGAGATAGCGCATACCTCCGCGAATTTTATTGAGAAGACCCAAACCCCGAAATCCGAAACACAAATTCTAAAGGAGACTAAGATGAACTTTGAGATCGTAGGTACCTCTATGCAAACGCTGTTGGTCGAACTGAACGCCGGTGAGGCGATGTACACTGAGCGCGGAGGCATGGCATGGATGTCCAATGTGGACATGGACACCGGCGCCAAGGGTGGCCTGATGAAAGGGCTGGGCCGCATGGTATCCGGCGAATCCCTGTTTATGACCACCTACAAGGCCAAGAGCGGCGGCGGCAAGATCGCCTTCACGCCGGAAGCGCCCGGCCGGGTCGTCGCTATGGAACTGAAGCAAGGCCAATCTCTCCTCTGTCAGCGGGACGCCTTCATGTGCGCTGAGGAAAGCGTCGATCTCTCAGTGCACTTCCACAAGCGTTTCGGCGCCGGGCTGTTCGGCGGCGAAGGCTTCTTCCTGCAAAAGGTTACCGGCCCCGGCCATGTCTTCTTCGAGATCGCGGGAGAGGCTAACGAGGAAAGTCTGTCCTCCGGCGAAGTGCTCGAAGTCGATCCGGGTCACATCGCTCTCTTCGACCCCAGCGTGGACTTCAGCATCACGCGCATCAAGGGCGTGAAGAATATGTTCCTGGGCGGTGAGGGGTTGTTCCTGGCGAAGATGACGGGCCCCGGAAAAGTGTGGCTCCAATCGCTGCCCTTGAACAACCTGGCGACAAAGCTGAGCCGTTACATGCCCAAATCATCATAGCTAGAGAAAGTGCGTAGTGATGAAGATGACCTATGACCCAGAAGTTGACGTACTCTACATACAATTTCTGGAAACGACAGTGACAACAGAACATCCAGCAGAAGGAATAGCGACAGACTACGACGCAGAAGGGCGACTGGCTGGCATAGAGATTCTGGACGCGCTAGAACGCTTCGGTGGAATTCAGACCTTACGGCAAGTCACACTAGAGGACGTGGGACTGGTCAGAGCATAAACACAGGGCGAAATCAATCTAAATGCAACACGCCACAATAAACAGGTGACATATGACTATACGAGAGTTCCCAGAAGGCTTCCTCTGGGGCGCGGCCACATCGGCCTACCAGATCGAGGGCGCCTGGAACGAGGACGGCAAGGGCGAGAGTATCTGGGATCGCTTCACGCACACGCCCTACAACGTGCTGAACGGCGACACTGGAGATGTGGCCTGCGACCATTACCATCGTATGCCCCAGGACGTCGCGTTGATGAATTTGCTGGGCTTACAGTCCTACCGCTTCTCCATCGCCTGGACGCGCATCCTGCCGGAGGGACGTGGCCAAGTCAACGAGAAAGGGCTGGATTTCTACGACCGGCTGGTCGATCAGTTGCTGGAAGCGGAGATTATGCCCAGCGTCAACCTCTACCACTGGGATTATCCCCAAGCGCTCCAGGAGGCCGGCGGCTGGCCTCATCCAGACAGCCCGGACTGGTTCGCCGATTACGCCCGCGTCATCTATGACCGGCTCGACGACCGGGTTGAGCGCTGGATCACACACAACGAGCCGCGCGTGGCCGCTTTCCTGGGCTACGGCAACGGCCTTCACGCCCCCGGAATCTACGATTGGACGCAGGCCTACCAGGCGGTCCATCACTTACTGCTCTCCCACGGCAAGGCGGTGCAGGCCTTCCGGCAGGGCGGCTATAGTGGACAGATCGGCATCGTGCTCGACCTGGCCCACTTCATCCCCGCCAGCGAGCGGGAGGAAGACGTGGCGGCCTGCCAGCGGGCCTATGAGCAGGACATTGGCCAATTTCTGGACCCCATCTTCAAAAAGCGGTATCCCCAGATGCTCTTCGATTGGCTCGGCTCACAGCAGCCGCAGATCGCGGATGGGGATTTAGAGATCATCGGCCAGCCCATCGACTTTCTGGGCGTCAACTACTACAAAACCCACGAGGTCTCCCACGCCACCTACGCGCCGCCCCTCAAGGCCCATTCGAAGTCAATCCCCGCGCCGGGCTGGGGCTACACCGATATGGGCTGGGGCATCAATCCGGCGGGGCTGACCACCGTGCTGCTCGATGTCAAGGAACGCTACGATAACCCGCCCGTTTACGTCACGGAGAACGGCTGCGCCCTCCCCGACACAGCCGACGAGAACGGCTTCATTGCGGACTGGGGCCGGGTCAACTTCCTGCGCGGTCACTTACGCGCCATCCACGAAGCCATCGAGGCCGGCGCCGACGTGCGCGGCTACTTCGTCTGGAGCTTGATGGATAACTTCGAGTGGGCCATGGGCTACGGCCCGCGCTTCGGCGTCGTGCGCGTGGATTACGAGACACTAGAGCGCACGCCCAAGCAGAGCGCTCTCTGGTACAGAGACGCGATCGCCCAAAACGGAATCAACATTTGACATCGGCCGAGGTTCCAATGACACAATCTTCTCACCTCTGGTGGCAAACAGGCGTCATCTACCAGATCTACCCGCGCAGCTTCAAGGACACCACCAGCAATGGTGTCGGCGACCTGCGCGGCGTGACCCAGAAGCTGGACTACTTGCGTGAGACGCTGGGCGTGGACGCCATCTGGCTCTCTCCCTTCTACCCCTCGCCGATGGCCGACTTCGGCTACGACGTGGCCGATTACACCGATGTCGACCCACTCTTTGGCGATCTGGATACCTTCGACGAACTACTCGCCCAGGCTCACGCGCGTGGCCTCAAAATCATCATCGATCTGGTGCCAAACCATTCCTCGGATCAGCACGCCTGGTTCATCGAATCACGCAGCAGTCGCGATAACCCCAAGCGTGATTGGTACATCTGGGCTGATCCTCAGCCCGACGGCTCGCCGCCCAACAACTGGCTCAGCGTCTTCGGCGGGCCGGCCTGGGAGTGGGACGAGAAGACGGGTCAGTACTACCTCCATTCGTTTCTGAAAGAGCAGCCGGACCTCAACTGGCGCAATCCAGAGGTCAAGGAGGCGATGTTCGACGTGGCGCGCTTCTGGCTGGAGCGCGGCGTGGACGGCTTCCGCATCGATGTGGCGCACTACATCATGAAGGATCCGCAACTGCGCGACAACCCCCCGGCCCCAGGACACGCCCGATCCATCCATCGACCGATGGGCGAGTATGACTCCCAGCACCATATCCACAACAGGGGCCATCCGGACGCCCACGCGATCTACCGCGAGTTTCGCGAGGTGCTGGACGAGTACAGCGACCGCAGCCCCCGCTTCTCCGTCGGCGAGATTCACATCTTTGAATGGGAGAGATGGGCCAGTTACTACGGCCCCAATCTGGACGAGCTCCATATGCCCTTCAACTTCACGCTGCTGAACGTGGAATGGAAAGCGCAGGCCATCCGCGAGGCGGTGGAGGGGCTGGAGGCCGCGCTGCCGGAGGGCGCCTGGCCCAACTATGTGATGGGCAATCACGACGAGCCGCGCCTGGCGAGCCGCTACGGGCGCGAGGAAGCTCGCGTGGCCGCGATGCTGCTGCTCACGCTGCGCGGCACGCCCACGCTCTACTACGGCGACGAGATCGGCATGACCGATGTACACATCCCGCCCGACCGGCGGCAGGACCCCTGGAGCGTTGAGGGATCGCTGGATATGGGGCGCGATCCCGGTCGCACGCCGATGCAGTGGAGCGCAGGGCCTAACGCTGGCTTCTCGCCGCCGCAGGTCGAGGAGCTATGGCTGCCGCTCGCCGAAAATTACGAGACGATAAACGTGGAGCGTCAACTGGCGAAGCCCGACTCGCTCCTGAATCTCTACCGACACTTGCTGGACTATCGCGGGGCGACGCCCGCTTTGCAATGGGGAATTTACCGGACGCTGGAGAGTGTGCCCGATAATTGCTATGCCTTCTTGCGAGAGGCAAACGAGCAGCGCGTCCTGGTAGCGCTGAATTTCTCCGCCGAGGAGTTACGCCTGGCCCTACCAGAACGGGAGGAGGGCCACGTCGCCATCTCAACCCACCTGGATCGTGAGGGGGAAATTGACCCGACCGATCTGCTCCTGCGCGGGAATGAGGGCCTCATAATCGAGCTT
>CAZANJ010000038.1:0-13142 GCA_964486415.1 uncultured Anaerolineales bacterium | reverse complement strand
TCTTTGCAAGTCGTGGATTGGATCGCTTACGTCCTTCTCGGCGCTGCCGGGCTTTATACGCATTACGCTTTCGCCTTCGTCCTGATCGCTAATAATCTGCTCTTCGGCCTGCGGTGGCTGGCGGGTGCGGAGCGGCGTCGTTGGGAGCGCTTGGCGGTTTGGGCTGGAGCGCAGCTGGCGGTGCTTCTGCTCTACCTGCCGTGGGTGCCCACGGCCTTAAATGCCGCCGGTTGGTCATCCCCCCGCGCCGATTACGAGCTGGGGCGGGCGCTGCTGGATATTTTGCGCGTGCTCACCGTCGGTATCACGCAGCCGCTGGGTGAAGCCACAGCCGCCTTGATCATCGCGGGAGCTTTGCTCATAGTAGCCGCCTACCGGGGTGTGGGTGAAGACCCGATCGGCGCGAGCGCTGCGTCTGAGGCAGACAAGTTGCATGAAGAGGAAAGTTCACCCTCACCCCTAACCCCTCTCCCTGTCAGGGAGAGGGGAGTCGCCTCCCTCTCCCCTGGGGGAGAGGGCCGGGGTGAGGGTGAAAGTCTCATCCTCCTCAGCCCCTACCTTTACCTCCTGACTCCCATCATCCTCTTCTTCGCCTTCGACCTCTACAAACCCGCCTGGCTCAAATTCCTCATCATCGCCCTCCCGCCATTCCACCTTCTCATCGCCCAAGCCACACAACAAGTTTCACGTTTCATGTTTCACGCTTCACGTTTTACGTTTCACGTTTCACTCTTCACGTTTTGCGCTTTGCTCGCCCTCATCACCTATCCCTCCCTCCAAAACCTCTACTTCGATCCTGCCTACGCCCGCGATGATTATCGCCAGATCGCCGCCGATATTAGGGCTGTCTCGCGCCCCGGCGACGCTGTGATCCTCAATGCCCCAAACCAGTGGGAGGTTTTCACCTACTACTACCCCGATCAGGATGTCTGCCCGGCCCCTTATCGCCCTTCGGTCAGCAGCGCCGAGCGATTCCTGAAGCCGATTATTGAGGAACACGACAGGCTCTTCGTGCTCTACTGGGGCGACGCCGAGTCTGATCCTCATCGGCGCATCGAGTCCTGGCTGGCGACCCACGCCTACAAGGCCGGCGATCGTTGGTATGGCGACGTGCGGCTGGCGACCTATGGTGTGGCGCCGCGACCGGGGGGGGCGGAAGAATTTTCGAGGGCTCATTTTGGCGAGAATATCTTTTTGCACGGGTACGCCTTGGCCCGCGACGGATTAGGCCCAGGTGATATCGCGCCGGTCGCGCTCTTCTGGGAGGCGGAGGGCGCCATCGACGAGCGCTACAAGGTCACGGTGCAGGCGCTCGACGGCGCCGGTAATCTCGTGGCCCAGGTGGACACCGAGCCCCGGGATGGCCTGTTGCCGACCACGCTCTGGGAGCCGGTTCAGGTCGTCGCCGATCTCTATGGCCTTCCCCTGCCGCCGGAACTACCGCCCGGCCGTTACAAACTCATCGTTGGCCTCTACCACGTCGCCACGGGCGAGCGCTTGCCCGTCACCCGCGCCGATGGCTCTGTGGGCGATCATCTCCCGCTGGGCCACTTCGACTTGGACTAACCTGGAAGAGGGTCGGCGGGTTACAACCCCGCCGCGAGCCCTAGGGCAATTGCATTTAAATCCAGTTGGTCTATTTTGCTCAAAGGGGATCGCCAGATCCCCGTCTGAAACCTGGGTTTTGTGTTTGCCAGAGGCCGGGATCTGGCGATCCCTGATGAGCAACAGATAAATGCAATTGCCCCGCCGCGAGCCCCAAAATATCCTGAATAAATCGGAGGGAATCATTCTGTGAAATCAATTGCAGCCGTCATTCTCGCGGCCGGAGCTTCCACGCGCTTCGGTCAATGCAAGCAGCTTCTGGATTGGAAGGGCCGCCCGCTCGTGGCCCACGTCGCCGACGTGGCGCTGGAGGCGGTATTGGAGCCGGTAGTCGTTGTGGTGGGCTGTGCGGCCGGCGATGTGAGCTCGGCGTTGGATGGGCGCCCTGTGCGCGTCGTGATGAACTGGCGCTGGGCGGAGGGAATGAGTGCCTCGGTGCAGGTTGGCCTGGCCGCGCTCCCGCCCGAGACCGAGGCGGCCATTTTCCTGCAATCTGATCAACCCCTGGTCACGCCCGCACTCATCCGCGCGATGGTGAATCGCATGCAGGAGAGCGACGCCTCCATCGTCCATCCCGCTCACGCCGGTCGGCGCGGCACGCCCGTCCTCTTCGCGCGGCGCCACTTCCCGGAACTGGCCGCCGTCAGCGGGGACCAAGGCGGTCGGGGCCTGATCGAGCGCCACGCGGGTGAAGTCGCCACCGTCGAGGTCGATGATCCGCACGTGCTGGCCGACATAGACACTCCCAACGATTACGAGCGCCTCTTAACCTCAACCTCAACCTTAACCTCAGCCTCAACCTCAACCTCAACCTCAGCCTCAACCTCAAACCTCAACCTTAGAACCCTCCTTCGCGAGATTTGCCATTTGATCATCGATATGGACGGTGTGCTGTGGCGGGGAGATGAGCCAATGCCCGGCTTGCAGGACTTCTTCGCCTTGCTGCGCCGACGCCAGATCGACTTTATTCTGGCGACAAACAATTCCAGCAAGACGCCGGAGCAGTATGTGGACAAGCTGGCCCGCTTTGGCGTCGAGGTGGGAACCGAGCAGGTGCTGACATCGGCTCTCGTTTCAGCCGAATACCTGGCGGGGGTGGCGCTGGACGGCGCTCGCGTCTATGTCATCGGGGGCGACGGCATACGGCGCGCGCTGGAGGAGCGAGGCTTCCTGTTGGTCGATGAGGGGGCCGATTATGTTGTGGTCGGGTGGGATCAGCAACTCACCTGGGACGAGCTGGCGATTGCCACGTTGTTGATCCACGAGGGAGCCGATTTCCTGGGTACCAACCCCGACGTCACATTTCCCACGAAGCGCGGGCCGGTGCCGGGCAACGGCGCGATTCTGGCGGCAATCGAGGCGGCCACCGGCGTGACGCCGGTCGTCACCGGCAAGCCGGAGCCGCAGATGTACGAGGCCGCGCTGCGACGGATGGACGCCAGCCCGGAAGATACCGCCATGCTGGGCGACCGTCTGGATACCGACATCGCCGGGGCAGCCCGCGTTGGGCTGAAGACGGTGCTGGTACTTTCGGGTATCGCCACCGAGGAGGATGTGGCCGCCTCGGCCATAAAGCCCGATCTGGTCTGCGCGAGCATATCAGATTGGTTCAATCTCCAAGATTGAACCAATCTGGGGAGTTCACGCTTCGGGGTGTTCGTCCCAGGGATATATCTCGGTGCCCTGCGCGGCGGCGCGGATTTCTGGGTCGTCCGAGTAGTGACCGCGTTTTTGTGGATCGATCAGCGCCGCGATGTTCTCCATAATCTCGTGGCCGATGGCGTCCAGTTTCTTGCGGCGCTGGCGCCCTTTGCCCTTGGCGCGGAAGGGGCCGAAGGGCTTGCCGATGCGAATCGTGACGCGAGCGCGTTGCCCCTGGCGGAGACGCGGGAAGACCTCGTTCAAACCGCTGAATCCCAACGGCAAGATGGGCGCACCGGTGCGAACGGCCAGGAAGGCAGCGCCTGGACGGGCCGGGCGGAGCACTGTGGCCCAATTGCCGGCCTCCGGGAAGATCCCCAGCACCCCGTCTTGCGCCAATATGGTTTCGGCGGCGCGCAGCGCGTCCCGCGAGGCGGCTCCCCGGTAGACGGGGTAATATCCCCAGAGCTTCGGTATCCACTTCACCGAGGGCGGCGCGTTGGGCATTTGAAATCCCCCCACGAACTCCACCGGCCAGGGAAGGGTCTGCACCATCGCCACGGGGTCGATGAAGCTGAAGTGGTTGGCGACCACCAGCAGGGGGCCGCTTTCGGGGAGATTTTCCTCGCCAATTATCTCCAGGTTGGTAAGCACTCTCAAGGCCGCGCGAGCTACCTTTTGCAATGCGCTGCGCAGCACGCGGCGACGTGGATATGGATAGCGTTTCAAGTTTGAGTTAATCTTTCTCATCATTTGTCTGTTCCCCTTATTCTTCCCATTCTTCGAGCGCTGCGGCCTTCCCCTTCTTTTCATTGACCAGTAGCAAGAGCGTTAAACCGACCAGCAGAAATGCGATGATGGAGAAGAGGGCGAAGCGATGGCCCGCTTGTTCGGCCGCTATGGCCGTCATCTGGTGTGTGCGCTGATACCACTCTGTGGCTTCCGCGGCCATCAGGCCGAAGACGGTGGGGCCGATGAAGGAGGATGTGCGGCCGGTCACGGCGAAGAAGCCGTAAAACTCGGCGCTGTGTCCGGCCGGGCTGAACATGCCCACCACGGTGCGGCTGACCGATTGGACGCCCGTCAGCGCGAAGCCGGCCAATCCCCCGATGAAGTAGAACTCCAGCTTGGAATGGCTGAAGTAGAGCCAGACTACCGGTACGATCATCAGGAGGAGCGAGATGATGAGGGATTGCTTGCCGCTGAAATCATTGGCCAGCAGGCCGAAGAGGTAGGCCCCGGCGACGCTGGTTATTTGGACGATGATCATAAAGATGATCAGCTCTTGCTGCTCCATTCCATAGAGCACGGCACCGAGGATGGCCCCGAAGTCCAGCACCATCAGGATGCCGTCGTTGTAGATCAAGAAGGCGATCATAAATTTTATGAATTCTCTGAATCTCTTGACGGCCTTGAAGGTATGTCCCAGACGCTTGAAGGCCAGGGCGAGATAGTTCTCGCCCTGGGGCAGCTTCTGCGGTTGAGCGCGCTCTTGCAGCCATAGGAAGGCGGGGATGGCTGCGACCGCGAAGTAGATCGCTGTGAAGACCAATGATAAGCGGATGACGAGGGGGTCGCTCTTGGTCAGCACGACGGGCACCAGGACGATGAGCAAACAGATGATGCCTCCCAGGGAGCCGATGGCCCAGCCGTTGCCGGAGATGCGTCCCATCTCCTCAGGCGCGGCGATCTCGGGCAGCATGGAGTTGTAGAAGACCTGGGCGCTGCGGTAACCGATCTCGGACAGGATGAAGAAGAGCATGCCTATGAACCAGTTCCCCTCTTTGACGAAGAAGAGCGCCCCGCAGAAGACCACGGTCTGGGCGGTGAAGAAGAAGAGAAAGCGCTTTTTGGATCCGGAGAAATCGGCGAGGGTTCCCAGCACCGGCGAGGTGATGGCCACGATGAACATCGCGATGCCCACGGCGATGCCCCATAATCTGGAGCCTTGCGCGCCGCCGATCACGGCTCCTTTGAAGTAGGCCGAGTAGATCGCCAGCAGGACCACGGCGGCGTAGGCTGAATTCCCGAAGTCGTACAGATACCAGGCCCAGCGTTCGCGCCGGGTGGATTGAGGTGTTGCTTTTTTTTGCATTGGATTTTTCTCCTATTCTCTATTTTCCATAACGTTAATTGTGTACGGGCGATCACGGGCGACTCGTCGCCCAGGGATCGCTCCTACGCTCCAGGCGCATCAGGAATGCGTCCGCTCTCTGTTTATCTTTCACCGCCCAGCCTTCCATGGTGTCCAGCCAATATGCCCCGGTCCGCAGCCAAAGCTCCTTTCCCTCTGGTGAGGTGGGGAAGCGATGTCGCTGCACCAAGATGTCTCCCGTTTCCATCGCGGCGGGCTGCACTCCCAGGCCGTCCGCCACACCGATGTTCTCTCCGTCTGAGGTGAGCAGGTGGGCCATGATGGAGAATGGTCGCTCGATTGTATCTCCGGTCACGCGCCACCAGGTTTCCACCTCAAGCACACCCTCTGAGGAGTAGGGCGCTGCGCCCAAAAACGTGAGGGGGCCAGTCAAGGGGAGCGGGGTGCTCAGTGGGGGAGTAGCTCGCGCCTCGGCTGGCAGCGCTGCGGCGGGCGCGGCGTGGAGCGATGCGTGGGTGGATGGTGGTCTCAATGTCTGGGATAGCGCTTCTAACTCGTAGAGCGCGAAAGCGGGCAATGTGCCAGCCTGTTCCTGCTCGAAGGAAAGGCGCGCTTGGGCCAGGCGGCGGCTTATGAAAGGATCATCGGGGACAGATGGGCCGGGCAGTAGGGATGGGAAACGGGGCGCTGTCTCCCGGATGAGATCGTGATGGAGGGTGTAGATCCCCGATAGCTTAGAATCCCATCCCTCATCGTTTGGATAAATCCAAGCTGCGGTGCAGTCGAAGGCCAAGCGGCGCAGCTTGTCGCTTCCCATTCCCTCAGTAATGGCCTCCTCGTTCAAAGGCGCGACTGGTGTACTACATTGCGCGATCCAATCTGTTTCATAGGGCGGGACTTCATACACCAGCAGGCTATGGTTGATGATGGCCTTGGGCTCTCGATGTCTGAACCATTCATATGCGTCGGGGGCACCAGCGCCCACTCCCTGTAGTTCCGATGCGTCGACGATGTATCGCCCCGGCGCGGGCAGAAAGCGGGTGGCGGGGGGTTGGGTTTGCACATCGGGATGTGTCTGTACGTAATTGTCCTGAGTAGCTTCAGCCTGTCCCCAGGCCAGGTTCGAATCTACCAGGTAGCGGTATCCGTTGTTCGGCCCGCCGATCAGCTCGTTGAAGTAGGCGATGTCGTAGGGATGGATCTGGATTGCGGTGATGGCGTACCACGCACCGAGCACGCCCAGGGGCCATTTTCGCCAGGGGCGGCTCTTTCGGCCCCAGCCCCATCGCTCCAGCCCCCCGGCCAGTGTCAGATGAAGGAAGGGGTGGATGGGGAGCATATAGCGGTAGCCGACATTAATCCCCTCGGAGATCGCTATGCCGGTGTAGAGCAGGGGAAAGAATCCGAGCGCAATCAGACGGGAGGGGGAGAGGGGGCGCCGCAACAGCGTAAACAGGCCGATGAACACTCCTATCAGCAGGGGCAGTGGATTCTTGATCGCGAATGCGAGGGGATAATACCACCACCAACTGCCGTACTTGCGCTGCTCTAGGGCGAAGTAGACGGCCTTGTACTGACTCAAGTAGCGTAAGCCCTCCCAGTAGCTCGGCGCGGGCAAAGGCAAGGGGAAATCTCCGACCGGCCCCCAGGCGAAGCCGTAGACGGCCCAGGGGATGAGCAGGCTCAACCCGCCGCCGGCGATGGCCTGTAGCCAGCGTTGAGCATTTCCGTTCACTTGGCGCTTGCGGATGATGGCAGTTGCTATCATCAGGCCGGCTGCCGCTATCCAGAGAAGGCCGGATACTTTGACCAACATAGTCAGGCCCAGGAGAAGGCCGGTTCCCATCGCGCGGTGCCATGAGGGCTCATCGCTCCAGCGCCAGGCTATGTAGAGCGCGGCTGTGCCCAGAGTCACCGCGAGCACATCGGAGTTCGCCAAGCGCCCGTGGGCGCGGAGCGTGGGGTCGAGCGCCAGCGCTGTCAGCGCCAGGAAGCCGGCCCGTGCTCCCCAGAGATCATGTGCCCAGCGGAAGACTATGCTCCCCAGAAGCACTGTCAGCAGGATGATGGGCATTCGCGCGGTGAATTTGTGGCGCCTCATCGGTTGCAGGTAGGGCTCGAAGGCCGCGGCGAATTCGTCATAATCGGAGGGCCAGCCTTCCAGTCGCTCCACGGGGATATTGGGCTCGACCAGATAGATCAACGCCGCTCCAAGCATGCCGGGCAGAGGGGGATAACCGCGTTGGGAGAGCATAGAGAGCGCTTCGCGTCCCTGATCCAGGAAAGCATAGCCCCCGGCGATGTAGGCTGTCTCGTCAGCTGTCTTAGAGAGCTGGCTTGCTCCTGAGGTTAGAAGTGCGAAGAGGAGAAGGAGTATGGCTGCGGCGAGGCTGGTTTTCTGTTTAGATACCAAGTCCATCTCTCCTGGTGTGACTATCCAGCTTGTGCTCGCGGTAGTTGTGGCTGGCGCTTTGTTGGAGAATGTGATACGAATAAGCGCCACCGCTCCATAGCCGATGGCGCTTGTGTTCGGGAAATGGCTCGCTTGCTGGTCAGTGGCCCAGGATGCGCACGCTTTCCTCGCGGTCATGGTGGATCAGTCGGTGGGCTTTCAGGCGAGTCAGTAGAGCGCGGGCCTGGTTGCGCAGCATGCGCATGCGGTCACTTTTGGCTTTCCAGGTGCCCTTCACTTGATTGAGCACCAGAGCGCTATCCCCGCGCACTTCAAGGGTGAATGCGGCGGGCGATTTTCCGCTTGCTTCGAGCTGTTCGATCAAGCCTGCCAGCCCAGCGATCAGCGATTCGTACTCGGCCTCATTATTGGTCATCTCACGGTCGAAGTCGAGGCGCACGAGCCGTTCGTGGTCGTCGTGCTCTCGTATGAGCGCGTAGCTCCCGTAGCCCGGGCCGGGGTTGCCCTTGCTGCCTCCGTCGAAGATTAGAGTGTAATCGGGGTGAGTTTGGAGTTCATCGGTGACGAGGTGGAGCGGCATAGGCTTCTGCAAAGTTGGGGAGAAGTCGTATTCTCCCCCTAGCCTTTCGAACAATAGAGCTCTTTCTTTTTCGGATATTGCTCTGATCTCGGCCAGGATGCGCTCTATGCTATCTCCCATCGGCCTTCATCTGGTCATATAGGGTCAATAGGTTAGCTACGTGGATATTTTGCACCTGCCCGTTGAGGGGGATGCGTGACAATCCACAGGACTCGATGTTGTCTTGTTTCAAGGTCTCTCTGCTTGCGCCCTCTGCGATGGTTTCAGATACTTTTTCCTCAATGGTGTCCAGGTAGTTCAAGCATACTTTCACAGCGCTCTCTACTTCGCCGACTAGGATGACCTCGCCGTGGCCTTGTACCATGTTGTTGATCGGAGGCAGATTCAAGATTTTCTGTAGGGATGATCTAAATGTGTCGATGTCCCCGTCCGCGATGGCTGGCACTGGCATGACTGTGTCGGAGGCAAACAATACTTCGTCCTCTTCGACGTAGACCATTATCAGATCTTTGGAGTGGCCCGGCGCGTGGATCAGGCGCATGACCTTTTCGCCTAGGTGGAGGCCCATTTCGTCCTCGTCGAACGTGATGTCGGGCAAGCGCAATGAGACTCCTTCCAGGGCCGGTTCTTCTGTTTGTATCTCCTCTAGCGCGGGAAGGCCGCGTTGGATGAGCAGTTCTCGGCAGAGCTTGTGGGCCACGACATCGGCCTGGGGGAAAAGAAAGGCTCCATATGTGTGATCCGCGTGGTAGTGAGTTAGGATCACATATTTCACACCCGCTGGGCATACTTCGGGTATGAATGAAGCCATCTCTTGGGTTTCAATTGGGAAGGGGAGGCTATCCACAAGGATCGCTCCATCGTCAGCCACGATGATACCGGCGGTTACTTGAGCGTACAGATCGCTGGTAAAAAGGTAAATGTCTTCAGAGACTCTTTCTCGAAGCATAATACTCCTCATGCTGGTGTGTGCAGCATTGATAAATGATAAGTTCTGGGGAAGAGGATAGCATAAAAGGTGTTGCGAGTCAAGGCCCGCCAACACACGCACAAGCGCCACCGACATTGCCGGTGGCGCTTGTAGAGTTCGAACCCCGCTGTGCCGTGCGCCGTTGTGAGTTGAGCCTCTGTTCGTAAGTGGGTGCCTGCTCCCTAGTCGCCTAAGAAGACTACAGCTCCCTATATGATAGTTGTTGGCTCAAAACGCATTCGACTATCACGGACACCGCAGGGTTGCCTAAAATATACCACACCTCGCCAAAAGTGCAAGTGACACAGCCGGTGTTTTCTTAAGATCAGTGAAAGATCACTCGGGATCGTCAGCGGCATTTCGCCATCCTGGCGGCGTTCTAGCTTCTTTACGCCATCTCCAGATAGCGCTTCAGCTCCCAATCTGTCACCTGGATGCGGTATTGACCCCACTCAGTCCTTTTAGCCCGCAAGAAGACATCGGTGATGTTCGGCCCCAGCGCATCTTGGATCACCTGATCCTTTTCTAGCGCGTCCAGAGCCTCGGCTAGAGTACCGGGCAGTGTGCCAATGGCTCGCTCTTGGAGGTCGTACTCGTCGAAATTGTAAACGTCCTCGTTGACCGGAGGCGGCGGCATCAGGTCTCGTCGGATACCATCGAGTCCAGCTCCCAACATGGCGGCGAAGGCCAGGTAAGGGTTGGCGCTGGGATCGGGGCAGCGCAACTCGACCCGCGCGGCTCCTTCGTGTAGAGAACCGTGGGCCGGGACGCGGATCAGGGATGAACGGTTGAGCTGCGCCCAGCAGATGTAGACCGGCGCTTCATACCCCGGCGTCAAGCGTTTGTAACTGTTGACCGTGGGGGCCACGATGGCCGATAGCGCCCGCGCGTGCTCAAGTTGGCCCGCGATGAAGTTGTAGGCCAGGCGCGAGAGGTGATACTCATCGTCAGCATCGTAGAATAGATTGTGCCCCTCGGCGTCGAAGAAGCTCTGGTGCGTATGCATGCCGGAACCGTTGATGCCAAAGATTGGCTTGGGCATGAAGCTGGCGTATAGGCTGTGACTGGTCGCCACACCGCGCACGGTGTACTTGAATGTCACGGCGTTGTCGGCGCTCTTCAGTGCCTCGCCGTAGCGGAAGTCTATCTCGTGCTGACCGGTGGCTACCTCGTGATGGCCCATCTCCACTTCCATACCCATGCCCGCCAGTGCCAGCATGATTTCGCTTCTTACCTGCTGCGCCTCATCGCGCGGGGAAAAGTCGAAATAACTTCCCACATCATGCGGTACAGGGCGGGTTGGATGATCGCTGTTGGGCTCGCCGTTGCGCTTAAAAAGGAAGAACTCCAGCTCCGGCCCGACGTTGTAGATGTATCCCTGCTCGGTGGCCTGGGCCAGCATTCGCTTTAGCACTTGCCTTGGGGCGTTGGGTGAAGGCTTCCCATCCGGAGCATAGACATCGCAGATCAAACGTGCCCTTCGGCGCTCCGATGCGCTCCAGGGGAGCACTTGATAAGTATCGGCATCGGGCATCAAGACCAGATCGCTCTCGTAGATGCGGGCGAAGCCCTCGATGGATGAGCCATCGAACCAGAGCCCGTCTTTCAACGCTTCTTCCAATCGCCCGACCGGTATAGTGACGCTTTTGATCGTTCCCAGAATATCCGTGAACTGAAGGCTAATAAACTGAACTCCATCTTCTTGCACGCGCTTGAGTAACCTGTTGGACATGTTTTCTCCTTTTACTCCCTACTCCCTACTCCCTACTGCTTGTATATGAAGTTCATCCAACTGTTCTTGTCCCACCGGCGACGGCGCGCTGGCCATTAGGTCTTTTGCCTGCTGTGTCTTGGGGAAGGCGATCACCTCGCGGATGTTGGGCTCGCCAGCGAGGAGCATCACCAGCCGGTCGATTCCCGGCGCGATTCCGCCGTGGGGCGGTGTGCCATATTCAAATGCTTCCAGCATATGCCCGAAGCGTTCTTGGGCCTCTTCCATCTCTAGCCCGATCAGTTCGAAGATACTCTCTTGCACATCGCGGCGGTGGATACGAATGCTGCCCCCGGCTATCTCCTCGCCGTTGCAGACGAGGTCGTATTGTTGGCCGCGAGCAGCGCCGGGGTCGCTATCCAGAAGGGGCATATCCTCTGGCATCGGTGATGTGAAGAGGTGATGGCTCGGGTCCCAGCGTTGCCCCTCCTCGTCCCATTCGAAAAGCGGAAAATCGATCACCCAGCATAAGGCCATCGTCTGGTCGATGTGTTTACGTGATCCCAGGCGTTCACCCATCTCCAGCCGCAGCGCGCCCAAAGCGGGATTCACGATGTTCGAGGGGCCGGCGACGAAGAGCAGCAAGTCCCCCGCTTCTCCATCCAGCCTTTTGATTATTCCTTTCACCTCATCATCGCTGAGGAACTTGGCGAAGGAGGAGCGTATGTCCTCTCCCGCATCCAGAGCGAGCCAGGCCAGACCTTTGGCCCCTTCCTCTGCTACCAGAGCGGTCAACTCATCGATCTGGCTGCGGCTGTAAGATGCACACCCCGGAGCGCGTATACCCTTGACCAGACCTCCATCGGCGACCGTGCTGGCGAATATACGAAATTCACTTTCGGCCACTATGCTTGATACATCGGTCAGTTCCATCCCAAAGCGGATGTCTGGGCGGTCTGTGCCGAAGCGGGCCATCGCTTCGGCGTAAGTGAGGCATGGGAAAGGCTTGGTCAGCACCTGGCAATCGGAGCATTGCTCGACTATGCCGATCATCATCTCTTCGATCAGCTCCATAACGTCATCTCGCTTGACGAAGCTCATTTCCAGGTCAAGCTGAGTGAACTCTGGCTGTCGGTCGCCGCGCTGATCTTCGTCGCGGAAACAACGGGCGATCTGGAAATACCTCTCGTATCCGGCGACCATCAACAGCTGTTTGAGCTGCTGGGGAGACTGAGGTAGTGCATAGAAGTGACCAGGATAGAGGCGGCTGGGAACGAGGTAGTCGCGCGCGCCTTCGGGCGTGCTTTTGAAGAGAATGGGCGTTTCGATCTCGATGAATCCACGCTGGTCGAGGAAGTCGCGGATATACTTGATCACTGCATGTCGGAGGATGAGATTGCGTTGCATGCGTTGACGTCGCAGGTCCAGATAGCGGTATTTGAGGCGCAGCGTTTCGTCCACCGGTTGATCGTCATAGATGTAGAAGGGCGGCGTCTTGGCCGGATTGAGAACTTTGACCTCCTGGGCGATGACCTCAATCTCACCGGTGTCCAGATCGGTGTTGAAGAGCTCTTCGGGGCGGATTTGTACCACGCCTTGTACCTGGAGCACATATTCGCTGCGTGCCTCTTGGGCTACGGAGTGAGCTGTAGCGGAGATGTCTGGGTTTGCCACTACCTGAACGATTCCGGATCTGTCGCGCAAATCTATGAAGATGAGGCCGCCATGATCGCGTCGGCGGTTTACCCAGCCCGCCAGGGTGATATTTTGACCGGCGTGTTCTGTTCTCAACTGGTTGCAGCTATGTGTTTTTAACATGAATGCCTCCTTAGAATTATTAGAAGTGACGTGATCTCACTGAATGTGCAAAAGAAAAAGCCGCCCAATGTGGGCGGCTTGCCTGCGTTTAGACATAGATCAGACGAGGCACACTTTCCACCGCCCTGGAGGCGGGTAAAGATTGTCGCGGCTATCCTGATGACCAACCTGGATTAGGTGTACCTTCACTCTTATCTCCGGATCAGAGAATCACTTTCTCTAGGATAAACGAGAGTATAACATACTTCAAGTGTATGTCAAGCGTTTTCTCAAAGCTGAACCTTGGTTTTTTATGAGTATATGATGACT
>CAZANJ010000037.1:0-13171 GCA_964486415.1 uncultured Anaerolineales bacterium | reverse complement strand
GGACTCACCCAATGCCACAGAAAGCCTCTGGTGGCCTCTGGAGGGCCTTGGAACCACTACGATTTCCCTTGGCAAGCAATGTTTGCCAAAAGACCCTCTGTATGCTAGAATATCCGCCGCTCATAGGAAAATTAACGCGCTGGCAATTTTTGCGCAAGGCCCCTGTGAAGCGTCTGGAGTACTTTTGAGGAGGTCCTTATGGAAATTTCGACTTCTGCTTCTGAGCGATCTGTTGCGACTGATCTTTCGATTGCAGAGCTAGAGCTTCGCACCCGCGCCGAAAACGCATTGCTCAATGGAGGTGTTGAGACCGTGAGCGATGCGTTGACGTTTTTGGAGGGGGGTGATGAAGCATTGCTCGACCTGAATGGCTTTGGCCCCGCTTTCTTGGCTGATCTCAAGGATGAGCTTCAGCAGCGAGGCTTTAACTGGTCTGAGGAGAAGGCCTCGGTCGCCGACGCTGAACTGGATGAAAATGTTGCAGAGGAAGATTTCACGGAGGATGAACTGGTGGATGATAGACCTTCGAGTCAGTTGGCTTCGGCCGAGGGCACAGTAGAAGAGAAAGAATATGAAGAAAGCGCTCAGGAGGAGGCGATCAACGTTCCGATTTGGCAACGGCTTACATCGGGACTAGATCTTGGAAGATGGGTCTATGGATTGATCTTGGGCGTGGGCATCGTTGCCCTGCTTTTGTTTTTGATTTTGCCACCGGTCTCCATTTTGCAGCGCGTGGGGATCACTGGCTTTACTAAACTGGATGCTGATAATGGCTCATGCTCCCATCCGGACGGGATCACCTTGAGCATTTCACCCGAAGAATCCAACAACTTGCGCGTGCGCTTGGAATCGGTGCCCCGTCTGGAGCTGCTCGAAGGCTCGGCTGGCTCTGAATTGCGCGAGGCTGCCATAGCTTTGCCAGAACATCTGGTTGTCAAGAGCCCGCTCTATAAGATCAAAACTCGGGGAGAAGCTACGCAGCCCTTGATGATTGACGTCGTGGTGCCCAACAACGCGGAGCCCTGGGAAACACTCGATCTATACACCTGGACTGGAGATGACTGGGAGTGGGTAGGTAGTGATCTGCACACCGAGGCGGCCGGATATGAGTTTGTCCGCGCCCGTGTGAGCGATGCGCCGGAAAATGTGTTGGTTGCCCAATCCGGACCGATCACATCGACCGTTTCCACCTATTGGAAATCCGGAGATGTGGCTGGTAACATGAGCGAAATCGACGAAATCAACCCCACCGGGTTACTTCTGGGTACAATGGGCGGCTTTGCTGGTCAGATCACGAGCGTGCCGCCGGTTGACGAAGCAGGAAACGGCCCGGTCGTGATGCCCACCTTGCGCAACTGGGCGCCGGGTGCGACCGTCAATCGCGGTCTACTTGCGGATCTTCTGAACTCTTCCGAGCTTCAGGATACACATATTGCCAACATCGTGCGGCTTTGCGAGGAATATGGTTTCGACGGTGTCGATATTGATTACAGAGGTGTGGCGACCGATGATCGGGACGCTTACAGCACCTTCATTCAGAAGCTGGCCGATACGTTGCATGCCAAGGGGTTGCGGCTGACGGTCAACGTCGAGCGCCCGACGCCGGTCGATGGCGGGTGGGAGACCGGTGGCTATGATTGGGGAACGCTGGCTGACGCCGTCGATGGCCTCAAGGTGCCCTTCCCAGAGGATCCGACCGCTTATGTGGGAGATGGTCGGATGCGGCGCTTGCTCAATTGGGCGACTGCCCAGGCGCCGCGCTACAAGCTCCGTATGCTCATCTCCTCCCTCAGCACTGAGCAGAGCAGCGATACAACTGAAATTTCAGTCATTGACCACATCTCCCTGGAGCAAGCGCTGGTCTCATTCGGTGAGATCATGACTCTGGGTGGCATTGAGCGGGTCGAACCGAGTGATGAAGTAACTTTTGGTCTCTCTGGTGCTTTGTTGAGCATCTCGCCCCAGGAGGCGGCCTCCACCTATCGTTTGGAATACAAAGGGAACGATGGTAAAAACCACACCGTCTGGCTTGGCACGGCGGCCAGTTTGGCTACAAAGCTGCACTGGGCGCAGAATTACCACTTGGGCGGTGTCGCTGTCGCCGATATGTTCGATCCCGGTAATGCGGATAATGTTATGGACGTGGTGGCGAGCTACCCGACCGTCTCCAATCCCCCGAAGCAGAAATTTGAGATTAATTGGACCATCAAAGAGGGAGAAAAAGTTCTTGAACAGCAGGTTTCTCCCATCACCGATCCCGCTTATACATGGAAGGCGCCCGACAAGGAGGGCTCTTATAGCGTCAGCGCTTCCATTTCAGGCTTCGATCACGGTTCTGTGACGATTACGGTGGCCCGACCCGAGCCTGTGATCACGCAGACTGAGGACATCACCGCTACTGAAGAGCTTGCTAGAGCCTCCCATTCATCATTGGAAAATGGGGCTGAGGAGAATGAGGAGGATGGGGAAGCTGAGGAGAATGAGGAGGATGCTGAGGAATCGGAGGAGGAAGTCCTTGATGCCGGGTTCGTGGCGGATGTGAGTATTCCGGACAACACACAATTGGAGAACGGCGAGGAGTTCGAGAAGACCTGGCGGTTGAAGAATGGTGGCACCAAAGCATGGCCAGAGGATACCGTCCTGGCCTTTGCCAGCGGCGACCAGATGGAAGCTCCCGAAAGCGTTGAGGTGGGGGCTGTCGATCCGGGCGATAATGCGGATGTCAGCGTGAAGATGAAAGCGCCCGCCGAAGCGGGGAGTTACAAAGGAGTCTGGCGCTTGAAGTCCGCCGATAACTTCTTCGGCGGCGAGTTCTGGGTTGTGATCCGGGCTGGAGAGGTGCCCGAAGAGGAGACCCCGGTGGCGCCACCGGCCGCGCCCCCGCCTTCAAGTGGCGGGGCCTTTGAACTGGGCGGCCACGTTCGCGATTTGGGATTCCCTTACGCCGATAAGATGCACTACGCTGGTATGAACTGGTCCAAGGTTCAGGTTCATTACCCACAGGATGCATCGGGCATCATCGCGGCCTCACATGCCAATGGGTTCAAGATACAGTTGAGTGCGCTGGGTCAGCCGGGCATGGTCACCGAGCCGGGCTTTGAGCAGAAGTACGCCGATTGGGTGGCCCAGTTGGCGGCCGCTGGCGCCGATGCCATCGAGGTGTGGAACGAGCCTAACATCGACCGTGAATGGAAGCTCGGCCACATCAGCCCGCAGGCCTACACCAGTCTGCTCTGTAAGGCCTATGCCGCCATAAAGAACGCTAACTCCGGCACTGATGTCATCAGCGCGGCACTTTCGCCCACCGGCTCCTTCGGCGGCGGTTGTCAGCCCAACGGCGGCAACTGCGATGATCTGCCTTTCTTGCAGGGCATGTACAACGCTGGGGCGGCTCAATGTATGGACTACATCGGTGCCCATCATAACGCCGGCGCCACATCGCCCTCGGCCACCAGCGGACACCCAGCCGATAACGGTGGCGGCCATCATTCCTGGTACTTCCTGCCGCAGACACAGTTGTATTACAACACCTTCGGCGGCACGCGGAAGCTGTTCTACACCGAGATGGGTTACGCATCGCAGGAGGGCGTGCCGCAATTCTCGGATTGGTTCGCCTGGGCGCGGGGGACGGACAACGCTGAGCAAGCGGCCTGGCTTTCCGAAGCGGTGCGGCTCAGCATCAACACCGGTATGGTGCGCTGCATCATCGTCTGGAACATCGACTTTGCCCGTTACGGCTACGATCCTCAAGATGGCTTCGCCATCATCAGACCGGGCGGCGGCTGTCCGGCCTGTGAAGCGCTCCACAATGTGCTGGGCACACGCTAGAGAGGTGGGATGATGACTCAATCGATAGTACAAGTTATGCGTCCCCTCTTGACAGCGGTTATGCCGACCTTCTCACTGACAACACCGCTCCCGCCTGAAGGAGAGCCGGAGGGGTTCTGGGCCATCGCCCCTGATCTGGTGATCGAGATCGTCTCCCCCTCGGAGTCGGCGCAGATGGTTCACGAGAAGGTGGCCGACTACGTGCGGGCGGGCACGCAACTGCTCTGGGTGGTCTACCCCACCAGCCAGACGGTGATGGAGTACGGTCCCGCGATGGACGCGCGGCGCTTGACCATCGAGGACGATCTAGAGGGTGGAGAAGTCGTGCCGGGGTTTTGCTATCCTTTGAAGTGCCTTTTCGCTTGATTACTGTTCAATGTAAGACAAGATATAGAGGTTCGGCCACTGCCGGGCCTCTTTGCTTATAAGAGGGAGGAAGTTTAATGTCTGGCAATCAAGGTCTGAGCGGCAAGCGACTCTACATCGCCGTTGCCGTCTGGTTGGTCCTGGTCATCGTCGGCGGCTTTTGCACCTGGTACGGCTGGTTCGGCGCGAAGGAAAGCGGCGGAAAACAGCAAGCGGCGGAGGCTACGCTCGCCCTCACCGATACGAGCGGGCCAGTCGCCCCTACTTCACAGGCCGAAGCGACGACAGCTCAAGCCACGCCCACACAGCCGGTCGCTCCCACCACGGCCCCTTCCGAGGGGGATGAAAGCACACCGGAGGAGGAAGGCGAGCAAGAGGAATTCGGCTACGGCATCGCCGTCAACTGCGTGGGCGGCGGGGACCCGGACTACTGGTTAGGGCAGGTGGAGAGTCTGGGCCTGGGCTGGGCCAAGCAGCAGGTGCGCTGGCACGACTTCTCCGGCACGCCTGGGGAGATGGATTGGAGCGGTTTCGACGCCTTCGTGGAGGCCGCCGACAGGAGGAATATCAAAGTGATGTTCAGCGTGGTCGACGCGCCGAATTGGGCACGCAGCTACACTGATGAAAACACGGAGGGCGCGCCGCCCGATGAGCTGAGCGTCTTCGCCAACTTCTTGGGCAACATGGTAGATCGCTACAAGGGCCGCATCCACGCCATTGAGGTCTGGAACGAGCAGAATCTGGATCGCGAGTGGGACACCGCTGGCGGCGTCGATCCCGAACGATATGTCGAGATGCTCAAACTGGCCTACCAGGCGATCAAGAGCCGTGATCCTGATATTATCGTCATCAGCGGCGCCCTTTCGCCCACCGGTGGCGTCCAATCCGATCCCAACAATCCAGACCGTATCATTTGGATGGATGACTTTCAGTACCTGGAGCGCACCATCGCCGCCGGGCTGCTCGATTATTGCGACTGCGTCGGCGCCCACCACAACGGGATCAACATGCCGCCAAACGTAGCCTGGGATGAGGGATATGACGATCCGGACGCTCAGTTCCGTGGGCCATTTGACAACCCGCACCATAGCTGGTCCTTCAAATCGACCTTGTGGGGCTACCACGAGCGCATTCAGGCCGCCGGTCGTGATACTCCCCTTTGTGTCACGGAGTTCGGCTGGGCCACGGCGGAGGGCTTCGACGGCTACCCGCCCGGTTTCGAGTTCGCGTTGGATAACACACTCCAGGAGCAGGCCGAGTGGGACGTGGAGGCTTTCAAGTTGATGCGCGAATGGGGCTTCGTGCGCCTGGCTTTCCTCTGGAACCTGAACTACTCTCAGTTGGGATGGGGGCCGGAGGATCCCAACGCTCCCTACGCGCTGCTCGATTTCAACGGCGCCGGTCGACTGGCCTTCGGCGCCGTCGGCTCAATGCCTAAGCCGTGAAAGTTGCAAGTGGCAAGTGACGAATGACGAGTGACGAGGACGAATGACAACTGATAAACAAGTATCCGCTGCACCAGCATGGTGGGTTGAACGGAGTGCGCTTCTGGGATCGGTCGCGCTGATCCTGGGCTTTTTGCTCTTCGCCCTTGTGCTTGGACTGTGGAGCTTGGGAGCGAATCCTGATCCCGCTACGAAGGCGCCGCCCACGCCTACCTCCTGGGCTTGTGCGCGGATGGATTCGCCCGAATATGGAATGCAGGCCTTCCTGTGGTGGAACGAGGAGACGGCGGAGCGCGATCTGAAGCTGATCCACGAGGCCGGCTTCGGCTGGGTCAAGCAGAATGTGGGCTGGCGGGATGTCGAAGGAATCTCCAAGGGCCATTATGACTGGTACTTCACCGACCGCATCATCACCGAGGCGCGAGATGTCGGGCTGAAAGTGCTGCTGCGGATCGACAGTCAGCCCCTGTGGGCGCTGCCGCCCGATGGCTCCAACCAGGGCCCGATCGAGAATCCCCAGGACTTCGGCGACTTCTGCCGCGCCATAGCCGAGCGTTACCGGGGGCGCGTGCAAGCCTATCAGGTCTGGAACGAGCCCAACCTATCCCGCGAATGGCAGAATCAGCCCCCCGATCCCGGCGGTTACGTGGAGCTACTGCGGGCCTGCTACCTGGGCGTCAAGGCCGCCGATCCCGGGGCCTGGGTCATCTCGGCCGGATTGTCGCCCACCGGCAACACACCGCCGGAGGCCATTCCCGACGCTCAATACCTCGAGGCGATGTATGAGGCCGGCGCCGCTCCCTACTTCGACCTGCTGGGCGCCCACGCGCCGGGCTTCAAGTATCCGCCCGAAATCTCCCCCGATGAGGTGGCCGCCCGACATGATGGACACCGCTTCTTCTGCTTCCGTCACGTCGAGGATCTGCGCGAGATTATGGTGCACTACGGCGACGCCCATAAACAAGTCGCGGTGCTGGAGATGGGCTGGACCACCAACCCGATCCATCCCGAGTATGCCTGGTACGCCGTCACTGAGGAGCAGAAGGCGGATTATCTGGTGCGGGCCTTCCAGTATGCCAAGGAACATTGGTCGCCCTGGATCGGTCTGATGACCATCAACTCCGTCGCCGACCCGCGCTGGACCGAGAATGACGAGCAGTACTGGTGGGCCATCACCGAACCCTGCTGGCCGGAGGCCTGCTTGCGCCCCGCCTACCACGCGCTTCGCGAGATGGAAAAATAAAGCCGATGAGCGAAGAGCATAAACTTCGTAGGGGCGGGACTCCGTGCCCGCCCGCGCCCATTTTACAGGGCGACCCATTCGCACCTTACAAAGCCAAGCCCACGACGGCCGAGTGGATGATCCTTGTACTGCTGCTGGCGCTGGCCGCTTTCCTGCGCCTGTACCGGCTGTCCGATGCGCCGCCGGGCATTCACGACGACGAGATCATCAACGCCCAAATCGCCGATCAGTTGCGAGCGGGTGCGCCGTTTTCCATCTTCTACGAGGCTGGCGAAGGACGGGAGGGGTTGTATCATCCACTCTTGGTCGCCAGTCGAGCGCTGACGGCGCAAGTGCCTCACTGGTACAGGCTGCCGTCGGTCGTGTGTGGCCTGTCGACCATCTTACTCGTCTACCACCTCTCGCGCCGCTGGTTCGGCCCCTGGGCCGCGCTGGTGGCTGTGGGTGGGCTGGCGGTCGCCTTCTGGCCGGTGCATCTGGGACGCGAGGCCTTGCGTGTGGTGACATTCCCTCCACTGTCTGTCGGCATGGCGCTGGCTCTCTGGCGCGGATTGGCCGAACCCAGATTGGTTAAATCTCAAAGATTGAACCAATCTAACAACGGTGCCCTAGGATGGTTCGCTCTGGCGGGGCTCCTGCTCGGTTTGACCCAGTACACCTACTTGGCCGCCCGCGTTCTGCCTCTCTTCGTGGCCCTGTTCATCGCCTACCTGGCCATCTTCCACCGCGCCCGATTATTCACCCACCGCTGGGGGCTGACCTTATGCGTAGCCATCGGCGCTATCGTCGCTGCGCCGGCCCTGATTTACATAGCCACACACTGGGGCGAGCAACAGCGCATCATGACGCTCAAGGGGCCTTTGGAGGCCTTCCTGGTCGGCGATCCCCGCCCCGTGCTCTCCTCGACGGTCAAGACACTGGGGATGTTCGTCTGGCGGGGCGATCCGCAGCCCCATTACAACCTGCCGGGCCGCCCGGTCTTCGGGCCGATGAGCGGAATTCTGTTCCTCGCCGGCGTGCTCATCGCGCTGCTCGACCTGCGGCACCCGGCCAGTGCATTTTGCTTGCTCTGGACGATGACCGCGCTGGTGCCGGGGATGTTGACACAGCCAGCCCCCCATTTTTCGCGCACAGCCGGAGCCCTCGTCACGACCTTCGTTTTCCCGGGGCTGGCCGCACGCTGGACGGCAAAACGGTTGGGTCCGAAAGGGCGCATCGGCCTGGCCGTCGCGCTGGGGCTCATATTGAGCGTCAACGCGGGCTTGACCTTCCGCGATTACTTCCTGCGCTGGACGGAGCTGAAGGAGGTGCGCGCCTTCCACCACGCCGGGCTGGCCGAGATGGCCCGTTACCTCGACCACTCGCCCGAAGCCATCGCTGACACAACGCCGATAGCGGCCTGCACGCCATTCTTGAACGAGGCCCATTTCTTCTGGCGCACCGACCGGCAGGCGCTGCGCTACTTGCTGAATCGGCGCGATCTGCAAATCGGCTGGTACAGCTGCCTGGAGGCCCAACTTTTCCCGCGCGGCGGCGAGGAATCGCGTTACCTCTTCGGCGGCGAGTGGGATTTTGCATCCTTCACACCGCCGGAGTTGACCGGTCAAGCCCAGACCATCGCCGAGTTTCGTGGCGGGCGCTTGGCCCGACTGGACGCCGCGCGAGCGGGCGAATATGGCCTGGAGAATTGGCTGGCCCAGATGTCCCGCCCGGAAGCGCCATCGCCGACCACCTCCTTCGGGGAGATGATGACCTTCCGCGGCTACCGGATCGCGCCGGACGCTCCCGCCCCCGGCGCGGAGCTGGAGGTGCTCACCGCCTGGGAGGTGGATTCAGCGCCACCCCAGAACCTGTCCATTTTCTTGCATCTATTCGACAGTGATGGTACACTCCTTACTCAGGGCGACGCGCTGGCGGCGCTTTCCGACACGCTCCATCCGGGAGATGTGTTTTTGCAGCGCCACAAGCTCGCTTTGCCCCCCGATATGCCGCCGGGCGAGTACCGTTTGAAAACCGGCCTGTACGTGAGAGGCGGGGCCAGAATCCACCTCGCATCGAGCGCGGACGACGCATTGATTTTGGAGACGGTGAAGATCGGCGATGATAATAATTGACGGATCCCACGGCGAGGGAGGCGGTCAGATTTTGCGCACCGCTCTGACGTTGGCCACGCTCACTGGGCGCCCGACGCGCATCGAGAACATCCGCGCGGGGCGTCGGAAACCGGGCCTGCGTCCGCAGCACCTCACAGCGGTGCGGGCAGCGGCCGCGGTGTGCGACGCCCAACTGGAGGGCGATGAGCTGGGCTCCCAGGTCATCTCATTCGTCCCCGGCGGGCCAGCGCGTCGCGGCGAGTACACCTTCGATGTGGCGGAGGCCGCCGAGGGTGGCAGCGCCGGATCGGTGGGCCTGGTTTTGCAGACGGTGCTCCTGCCGCTGGCGCTGGCGAAGGGCGCGTCATACCTGACCTTGCGCGGCGGCACGCACGTGGCCTGGGCGCCATCGATTTCCTACGTCGAGCACGTTTTCCTGCCCACCGTGGCCCGCATGGGCCTGCAAGCAGAGGTGGAGCTGGAACGCTGGGGCTTCTACCCGGCCGGGGGCGGCGAGGCGCACATCGTGATCGAGGGGCAGGCGGAAACGCCGCAGCCCATCACGATGACCGAACGCGGCGCCCTTCGGCGCATCTGGGGCATGGGCGTGGTGACGAACTTACCGGCCCACATTCCGCAGCGCATGGCGAACCGTGTCCGCAATGTGCTGGGGGAAGCGGGGCTCTCGGTCGATGTGGAAGCGCGGCGACTGCGCAGCGTCGGGCCGGGAGCCGGCGTTTTCCTCTTCGCCGAGTATGAGCACGCGGTCGCCGGTTTCACCGCCTACGGGCGCAAGGGCTTGCCCGCCGAGCGCGTCGCCGAGGCCGCCTGTGATGAACTTTTGACCCACCATCACAGCGGAGCGCCGGTCGATCAACACTTGGTCGATCAATTGGTTTTGCCGATGGCCCTGGCGGCGGGCTCGTCGCACGTCATCACCGCGCGGGTGACCCATCACCTTTTGACCAACATCTGGGTGGTGCGGGAATTTATGGCGCGTGATCCGGCCCACGAGATCGACATCCGCGTTGAAGGGCAGGAGGGAAGTCCGGGTGAGTTGCTAGTCAATGTCATTAATCATTAAGATAAGACTTCTGAAGTTTGCTACCAATGACTTTGGAAGCAAAAACAGCCTTGCTTGGCCTCGAAATGTTGTTCGACGATGTGCTTTTGAAACTTCCGAAGTCTGGGTTGCTCTTAACTTAATGACATTGAGTTGCTAGTGAAAGGGAGCGGGTCGTGATAGAAATCGTCTTTCTGGGAACTTCCGCGTCGGCGCCGTCGATCCATCGCGGTCTTTCGGCGCAGATGGTGCTGCACAAGGAGTACCGCTTCCTGGTGGATTGTGGCGAGGGCACCCAGCGCCAGATACTGCGCAGCGGATTGGGCTTCAAGCGCCTCAACAAGATATTTCTGACCCACGGGCACCTGGATCACATCCTGGGCATCGGGGGCTTGATCTCCACCTTCGCCCGTTGGGAGGCGATTGAGCGCATCGGAATCTACGGCGGGCGCTGGGCGCTGGAGCGGGTCTACGATCTGATCTACGGCGTGGTGCTGCGCGGCGCCAAGCCGGACATAGAGATCGATTTCATCGAGGTACAGCCAGGCGTGATCCTGGAGGATGACGAGTTTGAGGTATCAGCCTTTCCTGTCTTCCATCGCGGGCCGAGCCTGGGGTATGTGTTCCGCGAAAAGCCGCGTCGTTCTTTCCTCAACGATCAAGCGGAGGCCTTGGGCATCCCAGCCGGCCCGGTGCGCAGTCGGCTGGTCGCCGGTGATACGGTGACGCTGGCCGACGGGCGGGTGATCCATCCCGACGATGTGCTCGGCCCGCCGAGGAAAGGCGCGAGCATGGTCCACGTGGGCGACGTGGGGCGGACGGACAACTTGCGAGATGTTGCGGATGACGTCGACTTGCTGGTCATCGAGGCCACCTATCTACAGCCGGAGGCCGATCTGGCAGAGCAATTCGGGCACCTCACAGCGGCCCAGGCAGCCCAGTTAGCTCAAGCCGCCGGTGTGCGCCAGTTAGTATTGACCCACGTCTCGCGGCGTTATCGCGAGTCGGATATTCTGGACGAGGCACGGGAGATTTTCTCCAACACCATCGTCGTCCGTGATTTTGATCGTTTCCGCGTACTGCGCGGGGATGTAGAACGTAAAACGTAAGACGTTTAAGGGGTACGTTTTACGCATTACCAGGGAGGTATTATGCCAGCCTATCGGAAAGCCAGTATTCGCGAATTAGCGACGGCTGCTTATGAGTTAGATTCGAGTGTCGTCGAGGGGCGTTTGCAACGGGGCGGTGAGAACGGTCATTGGAAGGTCGGCGATGAGCAGTTGAGTGAATGGCTGAATAAGTACGAGGATCAAGAAATCGTGCTGATCGCCACGCCGATGGAAAACAATGGGCGGCCAATGCCGCTCAAGCTCTGCCGTACCTGTGGCACTGAATATCGGGGCATAGAGTGTCCCCGCTGTCGCCGCGCCCGTACTCGGTTGCGTGAACGGCCCAAGGATTTTGAGGTCCTCTCTCCATAGCCTGTAAGTTTCCCCTCTTCTACAATCTCACTTTTCCCCCAACAGGAAATCAAGAAGCAACAAATTGGTCATCAGCTCGATGGACGCGCGGTCATCAGTGAAGATGGTGCCGCTCGGCCTCGTCGGGCGCAAGTTAGCCAGCGCCCGCTGCGCTGTGGCTTGAAGTAAGGGCGCCCCCTCAAGGCCGGGTAGGTTGGCCTGAAGATTGTCCACCGTGCTGGGCTGTGCCGTGGCGACGACAACGGCGTTGAAGCTGTTCGGTACATCGATCACGTGAACGGCGGGGAAGACCTCCAACAGAGTCGCCGCCATCGCATCCACCAGGCGGTAATCCCCCGGCGTGTGGCCCACGTTGATGACCATCACCCCATCCGACGTGAGGTGAGCGCGTGCCAGACGGAAGAACTCCACCGTGGTCAGATGGGGCGGGATGTAGGGCAGCCGGTAGGCGTCCACGCCGATGACGGTGTAGCGCTGATCGGTGTGGGCCAGGTGGATGCGACCGTCGGCCACGATCACGTTGAGGTTGGGCTGATTCATCGCGAAGTACTCCCGTCCCACGCGCACGATCTGCGGATCAATCTCCACCCCGTCGATGGGCAGAGGCCCATAGGCCGCGCTGTACTGTCGGGCCATGGTGCCTGCGGCCAGGCCGATCAGCGCCACGCGCTCCAGCCGGTCGGGCGTGTATGGCTGGGGATTGAAATAAGGCGCGATGAGAAAGTAATCCCACGGCCCCGGCGTGCGGAGTCGGTCGGGGCAGTAGACGGAATGTATGCCACCGCCCTCATTGAGCAGCAAGCGGCGGCAGCCGTCCTCATCCTCCACCACCTGGATGAAATTGTAGCCCGACTCCGTTTCATAAATCACGTTCTCGGTGGCCTTGACCGGTCGCCCGCGCAGCATCAGCGCCAGCAGGAGGATAACGACGGGCATCCAGAGATAGAGCAGCGAACGGCGGGGCCGACGACTGCGGGCCAGCCCGAAGAGGGCTACCGCCAGCAGAGTCAGGGAGAGCAAGATAAAGGTGTTGCGCGTGCCGATGGCGGGCACGAGCAGAAGATCGGGCAGGAATGCTCCCAGGAAACTACCGGCGGTCGAGATGGCATAGACGCGCCCGGACACTTGCCCGGCGCTTTCCACATCCTCCATCGCCAGGCGGATGATGAAGGGGGATACACAGCCCAGCAGCGTGACCGGCAGGCTGAACAGGATCAGCACAGCGACGAAGGCCCCGCCCACCAGCGCAACCTTGAAATTTTCGAGCCCGGGCGCGACCAGTGCCAACACCGGCTGTGCGGCGAAGGGAATGAGGCCGATCAAGAATCCGGCCCAGGCGATGATCTGATAGAGCGTGACTCGATAGGGGGAACGGTCGGCCCAGCTTCCGCCGATAGAATAGCCGAGCGCCAGATAGAGCAGGATCAGGCCGATGATGGCGGCCCAGACCAGGTTAGCGGTGCCAAAGTGGGGGCGCAGCAGACTGGAGGCGGCCAACTCGATGGCCAGCGAGACTAGCCCGCTAATGAAGGCGGTAACGTAGAGGCCGGAGGAGCGGTTCACTGTGGACACGATTTGGATTATAGCACAGGGGGATGGAGTAGCAACCGGTTGAGGGCAAGGGGATTCGAAGCGGTTCCAAGGCCCTCCAG
>CAZANJ010000036.1:6561-13284 GCA_964486415.1 uncultured Anaerolineales bacterium | reverse complement strand
TGGGGTTGATGGACTCACCCAGTGCCACAGAAAGCCTCTGGTGGCCTCTGGAGGGCCTTAGAACCGCTACGATTTCCCCTCGATCCACTGCCTTGAGTTTCCTGCCAGATGCGGTAAAATTCAAGCTATGGGTACACGTCTTTCAAAACTAGCGCCCTGGATCGTGGTGGGACTACTGCTCCTGACCTTCGCGCTGCGCACTACCGCATTGGAGGTGCAAGAACTATCCTTCGACGAAGTCGGTAGCGTCTACATCGCCGATCGAGGCCCCCTGGGTATGCTCACCTACCTGAGGGGCGCCATCCGTGAGCACCCTCCCTTTTACTACCTCCTTCTATCCCTGTGGATGCCCTTGGCCGGGCGCAGTGAGTTCGCCGTGCGCTTTCTGTCCGTCGCCATCGGTACAATGACAGTCGCAGCGATCTACCGGCTGACGTCGCGGGATGGGCGCCGATCAGTAGCACTTTTGGCGATGCTTCTGCTTCTGCTTTCCCCCTTTCACCTGCGGATCTCGCGCAGCGCGCGGATGTACGCACTGTTGGCTCTGTGGAGCTTGCTCTCCCTCTTCATCTTTATACAACTGCTGAGACAAGATGCGCATAAAGAGCATCGGTGGATAGGCTATTGGATATTCTTTTGGATAGTAACCGGCCTGGGGATGTTTACCCATTACTTCATGGCCTTCGTACTGATCGCCGAGGATGTTTTCTTGCTTCTCAACTGGCGACGTTACCGCCACCTATGGGTCCGTTGGTTGATCATCCACGCGATCCTGGGTGGGATAGTAGTCCTCTGGGCCATCATCTCGCCCGGGCTGGGTGCCACGTTGCTCTCCCTCTGGCGCCGCGGAATGGCCTCGCGCGTGCGCTGGGATCACCTGGCACGCGCGCTCAACGGCCTCTATCTGGGAGCCACCCTGCGCCCCAACTGGTACCATCTGGGACTGCCATTGCTCCTGACAGGCCTCGGTGTCGGTTTGGCTTTGAGACAAAATCGTGGAGCCTTGGGCTGGGAGAGGAGCGAGGGCTTACTCTTGCCATTGCTGCTGAGCGTGCCGCTGATCGCCATTCTGGCAATGCCCGAACGTGTAGTGGGCCGTTACTTGACTACGGCCCTTCCCGCCTCCATTCTGGCGATGACGCAGGCAATTGGACAATTGAAGAAGCCGAGCTTTCGCGGAGAATCTAGATTCTGGGGCAGTCTTCCCCTCTACCTCCTGGGATGGACCTCCTTGATCGGGATCGCTTTTGTGAACTTCCGGGCCTACCCGCCGGCCTATTCTCCGGTGGAGGAAAGTCTTCGCGATAGAATGGCCTATCTGAAGACTCACGCCCGCGCCGATGACGGCTTGCTGCTCCACGGCCCCTGGCAGAGTCTGCTGCTCACTTATTATGACGCCGGCCCTCCTAAACCCTACAACATCCCAATGAAGGGCCTTCAAGTAGAAGCCGACCTGACCGCGAAGAAACTGAGCGAGATTTTCAACGCCCACGAGCGCGTCTGGGTCTCCTACAACTCCGTCGAGCCCGTGGACCCGGACTGGATCGTCTCCCACTGGCTGCACGAGCACACCCATCAGGTCTGGTCTAAGGATAAACTGAACCTCTATTATGCCCCTCCCGTCGAAGAGCTGCCTGCGGCTTTGTCACGCCCGCTCCCCGACGAAGATGCGGCAGTAAAGCCATCTCGTTTTCAGATCTTACTACCAATGGTGATGCGCGCCGGCGCTTCCGGCTACGACGCTTTAAGGCGCACGGACGTCATCTTTGGGGACAAGCTACAACTGGCGGGCTGGGCACTGGCAAATCCTGACCCGACCGCCGGGGAAGCACTCCTCCTGCTCACGCGATGGCGCGCGACCGAGGACATCTCCCACGGCCTGACCTTATGGCTGGATTTGATCGATGCCACGGGGAATACCTGGGCCGAATATCAATTTCGCGTAGGTCCAGCTCACGCCCCCATCAAGAGATGGGAGGCCGGGGAGGCTTTCATAGAGCGGCGGGGCGTGCTAGTTCCCGTCGGTGTCCCCCCCGGCGAATACGAGCTCCGCGTGCGGGCCTTTCCTGCCGTGGGGGGCGGAGAATGGCTCCCAACAGAGGAACCGTTTACCATCGGGCCGATTCGTGTGGAACGATCGGTTTCGAATCAAGGGCCGAATGGAACAGCTCCGCTGGACTGTGCACAATATCCAGAGCTCTGTACCGCGTCCGTCGAGAGGTTACACATCACCTTCGGCGACACGTTGGCCCTGGTCGGGTACATACCCTGGGGGGAGCGCTTCACCCAGGGCAACCCGCTCCTGTTCAATATCTACTGGCAAGCGCTGATTACCCCCAAGGAAGATTACGAGCTGGGGATGGCACTGATTGATGATCACGGGGAAGTGCTGACCGAGCAGAGGGTTCAGCCGGTCACCGATTGGTTCCCCACAAGCCAGTGGCGGGCCGGCGACCTGGTGAAAGCTCGCCACGCGTTCCAACTGCCACTGGACACGCCGCCGGGCCATTATCACATCCGCCTGGCAGTCTACGCCCCCGATGGGGCACCGCTGCCGGTCGCCGGTACATACTCCTACAAAGTCCTCGACTGGTGGACGAGGGAGAAGAATCCCACTGGCAGCGAGGTATTATTACGCCCGGCTGTGAAGATCGAGGAGCGTCCGCGCCGCTATCGCGCGCCAAACATGGAGCATCGGCTGGACGTGGTGCTGGGGCCGGAAGGCGACCCTGGCGACGTGCGACTTTTAGGGTATGATACCACTACAACGTCCGTCGAGCCGGGGGGCGCCATCGAATTGACATTTTACTGGAAAGCGCTGCGGCAGATGGACCGTATCTACGCCGTCTTCAACCACCTCGTCGGCCCGGACGAGACGTTATTATCTCAGGAGGACAGTTGGCCGCAAGGAGGAGCGTATCATACCAACCAGTGGCTGCCAGGTGAAGTGATCGAGGATCATCACACCATCCAGATACCACCCGATGCGTCGCCGGGGGAATATGAACTGCGCGTCGGCATGTACAACGCCGCTAACGGGGAGCGCCCCGTCACTTTGGTCGACGACACACCGATCCCTCAGCGATATGTGGTACTGACGACCGTCAGAATTGAGAATCGAGAATCGAGAATCGAGAATTGAGAATAGGAAATTGAGAATAAGTAATCCAGACGGTCTGTCATCTGTCTTTTTCATCATCTGTTCATTGTTTATTGCCGTGGCCCTACTCTATGGCGCCATCATCCCCGTCTTCGAGACGCCCGATGCCAACGGTCATTACGCCTACATCCACGAACTGACCGAAGGGCGAGGCATGCCGGTGCAAGGCACCGATTCCGGTCAGCGGGTCACCGGCTACGTGGCGAGCCACCCTCCGTTATATTATACCATCTCAGCCGCGCTCACCTTCTGGAATAAGGAGGATATGGACCGTCGAGCGTGGGCATGGAGAAACCCCTACCACGCCATGGGAGATCCCAGCCGGACGGTCAACAAGAACTATCTGATTCATACGCCGGCCGAACGATTCCCCTGGCACGGAACGGCCCTCACGGTGCACATCGCCCGCCTGGTCTCGACCGCGCTGGGAGCAGTGGCAGTCGCGGCGACTTACGCCACCGCGCTGGAGATCTTCCCCGATCGGCGCTGGCTGGCGCTGGGCGCCGCCTCGCTCGCCGCCTTCAACCCCATGTTCATCTTCACCTCTGCGCGGGTGAGCAATGACGCAGCCGTCACAGCCTTCGGCTCCCTTGTCATCTGGGGCTCGGTGCGGCTGGCCGTGCGCGGACTTTCCCGGCGGGGACTGGTGGCCCTAGGCGCAGCGCTTGGCCTGGCCGTTCTCTCCAAGCTAAGCGGCATCGCCCTCGCACCCCTCCCGGCCCTGGCCCTTCTCCTCGACGCCCTACGCAACGAGCAACGCAGTTCACGTTTTACGTTTCACGTTTTACGCTCTACGTTCCACAAGGATCGACTCACGCGCTTGCTCGTGGATGCTCTCATCATCTTCGGCGTCGCCGCCCTCGTCTGCGGCTGGTGGTTCGCACGCAACTGGCTGCTCTACGACGAAGTAATGGGCACCCACGCCTGGCTCAGCCACACCGCCACCGTGCGCCCGGAGCCCATCGGCCTCCTTGACGTCATCCCCCAACTGGACGGCCTGGAGATGTCATACTGGGCTATGTTCGGCTGGTTCAACATAGCCGCCGCCCCGTGGATGTACCGCTTCTGGTGGGGGCTGGTGCGCGTGGCCGCCCTGGGATTGGCGCTCGTGCTGATCGATCAATGGCGCACGAGCGGTCAGCGCAAAATGGCGCCTCCAGTGCAGATGGGATCGTTGATCTTGATCGCCGCCTTCCTCCTCATCTTCGGATCGGTCTGGCGCTTCATCATGATCGTGTTGGGCTCCCAAGGGCGTTACCTGATGCCGGTCGTGGCCCCCATCTCAATCCTGCTGATGCTGGGGCTGAGCCGCTTTCTCCCCAAAAGCCGGGAGGCCGGATTGGCGATCCTGGTCGGCGGCGTCCACCTGGCGCTCGCCCTCCTCTGTCTCTTCCAATTCATCCTCCCCGCTTACGCCATCCCTGCGGTGGTGGAGGAGAGCCAATTGCCCCCAGAGATGACGCGCTTCGATCTCACTTTCGAGGACACACCCATTCAGCTTCTCGGCGGGCACATCGAGACACCTAGCGCCCATCCTGGCGATGAAGTGGAGGTCAGTCTCTACTGGCGTGCGACTGAGTTGCCGCAGGAGAATCTCATCACCTTCGCCCAGATTTTGGGCCGCGATATGGAACCCGTGGCCGGTGTGGACTGCTATCCTGGACGGGGTAACTTCCCGCCCACGCTCTGGCAGCCAGATGCGATCTACCGCGACCGCTATCGTCTGCCACTCACTCCTGATCTCGATGGCAAAATGCCGACCGTCGCCGCGCTCCACGCTGGACTTTACCGCCAAGGCGGCGAACGTCTACCGGTCACATTCCCCTCAGGACAGCCAGCTCCTGAGCCGATGCTGCTCGACCTTATGCCCATCCGCCCGCTCGAACCGCTATCCGAAGAGGTCGAACATCCCGTAGGCGCCCAAATCGGTGAGAGCATCACCCTGGTGGGCTATGACCTCAACCCTCAATCCTCAACCCTTAGCCCTCAATCCTCAACAATCTCCATCACCCTCGTCTGGCGCGCCGAGGCCAACCCGCCGGCCGACTACACCGTATTCCTCCATCTGATCGACGGAAGCGGCGCGCTCGTGGCTCAAGATGATCAGCAGCCACTGGAGGGCGCATACCGCACCTCTTTCTGGGCCCCCGGGGACATTGTGCGGGACACGTATCAACTGGAAATAGAGGACGAAACATCATCCTCCACCGGCGCCTACACCCTCGTCGTCGGCATGTATGATTCACAGACCGGTGAGCGTGTGCCAGCCTACGACGGCACGGGCACCCGCTTCAAAAACGATGCCATCATAGCCGGTGGGATGAGGGCGAATGATGAATAGCGAATGGCGAATGGTGAATGGCGAGCAACCTGCAACCTGCAATAAGCGAAGCGGCAGCAACCTGCAACCTGCAATTTACCTGCCTCTCCTTCTCCTCATCTACGTCATCCTGGGCGTGATCTACAGCCTCGCCACCCCCGTACTGGAGGCATCTGACGAATTTAAGCACTACCCATACGTCCAGTACGTGCAGACCCAGCACGACCTGCCCGTGCTCGACCCTGAGAGATGCCGAGAATCGCCCGACGAGTGCCCCTGGCTTCAAGATGGCGGACAACCTCCCGCCTACTACATCTTGATGGCCGCGGCCACATCGTGGATCGACACATCCGACCTCTACGAATTGCGCCAGATGAATTGGCACGCTTTCATCGGCGATTCCAGCCAGATCTGCAACAAAAACCTGATCATTCACCGCCCGGCGCAGGAACGCTTCCCCTGGCAAGGAGCTGTGCTGGCGATTCACATTTGTCGCTTCTTGACCCTGTTATTTGGAACCGGCACGGTGGCGCTGACCTATTTCCTGGCCCGCGAGCTGTTCCCGAAACATCCCGTTCTGGCGCTAGGCGCTACGGCCCTCACCGCCTTCAACCCCATGTTTATCTTCGTCAGTGCCAGCGTCAACAATGATAGTATGGCGGCACTCATGGGAAACTTGACGATCTTGATATTAGTGCGCATGATCAAAGAAACGCGAGAAGCACAACACAGGGAGCCACCAAACGACGTCGATTTGGTTCGACCGCGCTCACCACAGAGACGTTTCCGAATCGGCCCCGTGCTGCTTCTGGGTGTGGTGCTCGGAGTGGGCCTGCTGACCAAATTGAGCTTGCTGGGACTGATGCCGCTGGCTATCTTCATCGTCGCGCTCCGTGCCTGGCACCGTCGCCCAGACGTCTCCCGCCCTGAGCGCTTGAAATCTGTCATTCTTGATCTTTCTTTAGTCATCATGATAGCCTTGGCCATCAGCGCCTGGTGGTACGTGCGCAACTGGCGGCTGTACAGCGATCTCACCGGCCTGGACGCCTTCATAGCCATACAGGGCGTGCGCTACCAGCCGCCCACGATCCAGGATTGGCTGGATGAATTCGTCACCTTCCGCTGGACATATTGGGGCCTCTTCGGCGCGGTAAATGTGAGAGCGCCGCTTTGGGTCTACCGCTTCTTCGACGCCCTGACACTGATCGGATTGGGAGGCTACTTAGCCTGGAGCGTGCGCTAC
>CAZANJ010000036.1:0-6461 GCA_964486415.1 uncultured Anaerolineales bacterium | reverse complement strand
CCGCGCTAAGCGCGAGCCTCGCCTTGATCCTCCTGGTGATCGCCGCGATGCTTCCCTTCACCTCAATCATCCCCGCTTACGCGCAGCCTGAGCCGCTCACGCTGGCCGACGTGCCCGCCGAGGCCCGCCTTGAAAAACCGTTGGCGGTGGGAGAGACGACGCGCGTCGTGGGATGGCAGATTGAACCCCAGACAGTGCAGCCCGATGATTCTTTTGGCGCCGTTGAAGCCACAGTCTACTGGGAAGCCGTGGCGCCCGACGGCGAGGATTACGTCAGCTTCGCCCGCCTGCTGGGGCGCGACCACGAGCTCGTCGGACAGATAAACCGCCGACCCGCCTGCGGGATGGTGCCCACTGACCTATGGGAAACCGGTCAGGTCTGGCGTGATCCGTATCGCGTTCCGGTATCTGAGAATGCGCGAGCGCCCAGCCGCCTCCGCCTCGAAGTGGGGCTCTACGATCCTGAAACAGAGAAGACCCTGGGCGCGGTGCAGGTTGGCGAAGCGAAGCTGGCCCCTCCGCCGAAACCCACATCGACGCCTCCACACGCCCTGGCGGTGGACCTAGCGGACGGAGTCTCACTGGCGGGCTATGACCTCTCGACCCATACGCCAAATATCGCGGCGGCGGGCGACGTTATAACATTGACCCTTTACTGGGAAGCGCGAGAAGCGCCTACGGCTGACTACCAGGTTTTCGTCCACATGCTTGGCGACCAGCCGGAGCCCGTGGCGCAGGCCGACGGCCCCCCGTTGCTGGGCGACTATCCGACATCGATGTGGGCCGCTGGCGAGCGCATCGCCGATCCCCATCCGCTGACGCTGCCGCCCGATCTGCCCGAAGGCGAGTATCGCTTGCTGGTGGGTATGTACGATCTGGAAACGCTGGCACGTCTGCCGCGATTAGATGGCGCGGATGATGGTATCAAGATTTGCGAATTGCGGATTACGAACGATGTATGACGAATGACGGGGACAGAATGACAAATCAAGATTGGATCTATCAGATATTCGCTTCCCGCCACCGCTGGCTCTCCGCGTTGGCCGTGTTGATCTTATGCGCGGGGTTGGCGCTGGTCGCAGGATACTTGCTGGCCGAGTTCGGCCCCCTCATCGCCGGGGCCAGGCTGGTAGCTCTGTTCCTCGCCATGTGGATGTTGCGCGACATCGAGGTGGCTTACTGGGGCGTCATCGGCGTCGTCTGCTTGCTGCCCTTCGCCTCCTTCCCCTTCCACATCGGCTTCACCCCCACTTTCCTCGACGCAGCGCTGGGCGCACTGTTCCTCGTCTGGGTCTTACAGATCGGATCCGGCGCTCAGAGAGAGTTCATCGGCACGCCACTGGCGCTGCCCATCTTGGGGTTTATGCTGCTGGCCGTGGGCTCCTTCATTGTCGGGCTGACCCACGCCCCGCTGACTTCCTACCTGCTGCGTCACTTCGCGGAGGTGATGCTCAGCGTGGCCCTCTTCTTCCTGGTGGTCAACACTGTGCGGGACGTGGAACGGCTGCGGCGCATCGTGCGGGCGTTGATTCTGGGGAGTTTTGGCGCTGCCCTGCTCGGCATCCTGCTCTACATCATCGCCGACCAAATCTCATCCGACTTCGTGATGCGAGCCCTCTCGGCCTTGGGGCGCCTCGGCTACCCCACCGGGCCGGGCGTGTTGCGCTACATCCGAGACGATCCAGAGCTGCCAATGCGGGCCACTTCGACCTCGGTGGACCCCAACGTGCTGGGTAGTCTGCTCAACATCGCGCTGGGCATCAGCGTGCCACAGCTCTTCACAGAGCGCCCCATCATCCGCCAGCGCTACTTGATACCCATCCTGGGCGTGATGGCGCTCGGTTTGGGGCTGACTATGAGCCGTGGCTCGATGGTGGGCGTGGGAGTCGCCCTGGCCTTCGTCGCCACGCTGCGCTATCGCAAGCTCTGGCTGATACTGCTGGCGGCCCTGGCGGTTCTGCTCCTGCTGCCCCAGACACAGGCTCTTGTCACGCACTTCATCGAGGGGCTTCAGATTGAGGATCTGGCGACGCAGATGCGCATGGGAGAGTACAAGGATGCCCTCATTCTGATCGAGCGCTACCCCTGGCTGGGCGTCGGGTTCGGCGGCTCGCCCGACATCGACACCTACATCGGCGTCGCCAACGTCTACCTCCTCATCGCCGAGGAGATGGGCCTGATCGGCCTGACCAGCTTCCTGCTCGTGATCGTGGTGCTCTTCGCCCGCTTCTGGCGCATGCGCGGCCAAGCGGTGAATGATCCGGAGCTGGAACCGCTGTGGTGGGGGCTGCACACCGGCATCATCGGCGCGCTGGTGGGAGGCATCTTCGACCACTACTTCTTCAACCTCGATTTCCACCACTCGGTCACACTCTTCTGGCTGGTGGTCGGGCTAGCCGCAGCCGCCGGGAAATTGCGAATGATGAATGAAGAATGTTGAATGGTGAATGGTGAATCCAAATTCGCTATTCTCCATTCTCCATTCTCCATTCTTCATTCTCAACCCTCAATTCTCACCCTCGCAACCGTTGCCAGAGAAGGACCGCCGCCAGCGCCAGCGCTCCCATCGCCATCGCGCCCGCGCAAAGGCCACTTGAGGCATCGCCGGTAGGTGTAGGCTGGGGCGGTGTACTCGTCGGCTGATCGGGTGAGGTAGGCTCCTGCGTCGGAGATTCCGGTTCAGGCGTCTCGGTCAGCGGGATTTGCACCGCCTCGCCCTCACCTGGCACGATCTCATAGACATCGGGACGCCGTCCATCCACACTTTCCGCGACGAAGATCACACGCTCGCCCAGCGCCAGATAATCGCCCCAGGCCGGACGCGCCGCCAGCAGGTCGAAGTAGGCCTCGGAGCCAAAGCCGACCTGTTGTGTCTCCATCTCCGGGTCGAAGCCCGTGTCGATCCAGATGCCATCCTGCAGCACGAAGGTCTTGCTGCCCACGTGGCGCACTATCTGCGCGGCCTCCTCCGGCATCGCCTCGGCGACCGACTCCGCATCGCGCATCCCCGCTTCCTCCTCGGCCATCTCCACCGCCGGGGCGCCGGATGCCGCAACGGTCGGCTGAGCCATATACTTCTCGGCCGCCTCATCCCGCCCCTGCTCCGTCAAGATGTCATCCTCCTCGATCAGAAACGAGGTATAGGGTGTGATGACGCCGTAGCGCACGCTCAGGTCTATCACCGCGTCCACCCACTCCTCATTCTCCCCGTGGAGCCGGATCTGGGTCAGCAGGTGGCCGATCTTGCGCGTGGCCCAGAGGCGGGGGATGAAGCTTGTGGTGAGCTCAGCCGAACCATCGTCACCTCCAGATGCGCGGAAGTTGCCTTCGTAGATGAACTCCCGCTGCTCGCCGTTCACCTGACCGGAGAGCGTGATGCGGACCGCGCTATCCCCATCCCCAGGAAGGCGGTAGCGCCCCGCCAGGATCAACTGGGAACCGGCGAAGAGATCGGGCAATGGATAGGGATAGGTCTCCTCAATTAGTATGTCATCAAAGTCAAGTTCGATGTCGGTCAGCACCGGGGTCTTGATCTTGGCGTAGAGTGCGGAGACCTCCTCGTCGATGCGCTCGTGGGGACGGACGTAGCCGCTGGCGCCGCGATTCTGCTCGGCCAGCGTATCCAGCAGGACAGTGTTGACGTCATTCCCAACGCCAAAGGGGAAAAGCCGCACATTTCCGGGCGCGGCCGCGGCCACGTTGGCCAGAATCTGCTCGATCTCGGTCACACCCTCGGTGGGCAGGCCGTCTGTGAGGAAGATCAACACACTAGCTCGCCCAGTCCCGGATTGAGCAAACGCCTCCAGCAGCGCGCGGTTGATGTTGGTGCCGCCCGACGCCTTCAGCCGCTTCACCCAGGCGGCGGCCTCACGGGCCTCTGACGCGGGCCGCAGTTCCCGCGCATATTGCTGCAAGCCGGTGGAGAAGGCGACGACGTTGAAGCGATCCTCCGCGTTCAGATGCTCCAGCACGTAGCTCAGCGCCTCTTTGGCCTGCTCCAGCTTCTCTCCCTCCATCGAGCCGGAGGTGTCGAGAACCAGCACGACGTCGCGCGGGATGACGCGCTCTTGGGCCACCTCGACCGTCGGCGCCGCCAGCAGCAGGAAGAACCCTTCTTCGGGTGGCTCACGATAGGTGAGCAGATTGAGCCCTACGTCCTCCTGGCTGACGGTGTAGATCAGCTCGAAATCCTGCTCCGGCAGCACATCCGTCTCCTCATAACCTAAGATGGCGCGGTGGTCACCGTCGCGCTCGATGTAGACACGATCTTGATGCGTGGGCGAGTAGATGGCGTGCATCGCATCGCGGGAGCGGATCTCCACTCGCACACCGACTTCCTCCAGCGGGCGGGCGGAGAACTTCTCGGTGTCCAGCGGATATACGTAGCGCACCAGACCGTTTTCGACCGGTAGCACCTGCACGTACTCCATTTCGACCTTGCGCGAGCCGCCGGGCGGGATGGGGAAGATACGGGCCTGTATCGCATTGCGCCCCACATACTCCAGGAGCGCCGGATCGCGCCGCTGGCGCACGATCTCCTCGTAGATATGACGCGCCTCGTCAGCCTCCAGGATTTTCCCCTCGACCGGCTGCCCATCGACCCACATGGTGAAATCGGAGACCGCAGCGCCCTCCGGCAGGGGGAAGATGTAGGTGCCCTCGGCCTCCCAGTCGTGCTCGTTGACGAACTCTTGCTCCACGCGGGTGAATGCCACTTGATCCTCGATCTCGACAGTGACCCGGTGGTAACGTATGGTGAGCCAGGTATCGCTCAGCGGGAGCGGCTCCTGATCGGGCGGGGGTTCAGGGATGATAACGCCGTCGGCCAGGGCGGGATGAGCGATGGCGAGCAGCAGGCCGACGGTTACGGCGATAGCGGTTAGAACCTGGTGGATTGGTAGGTTGGTACGTTGGTAGTTTGTGAACATTTTTCTCCTCCTCCTGTGTTAATCAGCGGACCTACTTCTTAGACGTCAGAGCAAGCCATAAGGTTCCAAAATTCTTGCGCTAAAACAAATGTTCTAGTAGAATTGGGGCAAACTTGAGGATTGAGTGGGAGGCTAAATGGCGAAGACGCGCACACGCTGGATCTGCCAGAACTGCGGGCGCACCACACCGCGCCATATGGGCCGCTGTCCCGGCTGCGGCGAGTGGAACACTATGGTCGAGACGATCGAGCAACCGGAGAAGCCGGCTGGCGAGGTATCCGGTATGCTGCAAAGCAAGCCTCAGCGTCTGCCCGAGATTGAGGCCGGGGGGCTGGAGCGTCTCCCGATGCCGATGGGGGAGTTCGCCCGCGTGCTGGGCGGCGGTGTGGTGCCCGGCTCATTGATCCTGGTCGGCGGGGACCCTGGGATCGGGAAGAGCACGCTGCTGCTGCAGACCGCCGGGGTAATGGCGGATACGACAGGTCAGCCCGTGCTCTACGTCTCGGGTGAGGAATCAGCGCGGCAGATCAAGATGCGGGCCGACCGCCTCGATGTGCGCCACGAGGACCTCTTCGTGGTCACCGAGACCAACCTGGAGGCAATCCTGCACCATGCCCAGGAGATCAAGCCTTGGCTGATGGTGGTGGATTCGATCCAGACCGTCACCTCGGAGGATTTGACTTCTGCGGCCGGCTCGATCAGCCAGGTGCGCCGCGCGGCCTCTCGCTTCCAGGGCTGGGCCAAGGCCAGCGGGGTGGCCGTCTTCCTGGTGGGCCACGTGACCAAGTCAGGCTCCATCGCCGGGCCGAAGACACTGGAGCACATCGTCGACACCGTGCTCTATCTGGAAGGGGATCGCTTTCACACCTACCGTTTGCTGCGCTCGGTGAAGAACCGCTTCGGCGCCACCTCCGAGGTCGGCGTGTTCGAGATGCAAGAGCGCGGGATGATCGAGGTGGCCAATCCCTCGGAGATGTTCCTGGCGGAGCGAATGGTGAACGCGCCCGGCTCGGCCATCGCGGTGACGATGGAGGGCACACGCCCACTGCTGGTCGAGATCCAGGCGTTGGCGAGTCACACCAGCTTCGGCCATCCGCGCCGCACGGCCAACGGCGTGGACTACAACCGGCTGTTGCTCATCGCCGCCGTGTTGACCCGGCGAGTGGGACTGAAGCTCTTCGATCAAGATGTCTTCGCCAACGTGATCGGGGGCTTGCAGGTGGAAGAGCCAGCGGCCGATCTATCGGTAGCGGTGGCAATTGCGTCCAGCGTGCGCGACCGGCCTGTAGCGGCCGATCTGGCCGTCATCGGAGAGGTGGGGCTTTCCGGCGAGGTGCGCTCGGTAGGGCACACGGCGGCGCGGCTGAAGGAGGCAGCACAGTTGGGCTTCCGGCGCTGCATCATCCCCCGCTCGCTACGGCGCGGCAGCGAATCGCTCCCCGATGGCATCGAGACCATCCCCGTGCGCTCAGTGGTGGAGGCGGTGGGAAAGGCGCTGGTGTAGCAGTGCGCGCGAGGTGTGTTATAATTTGG
>CAZANJ010000035.1:0-13307 GCA_964486415.1 uncultured Anaerolineales bacterium | reverse complement strand
CCCGCCGATTTTTGAATCGCTTCGAAAACCCGAATATCTTCTTGCATTTGTACAGCCAAAGAGTATAATCTGTCTACAAAAGCACTACCAGAAGCTAAGTAGCGACAGCTGAAACTAAAAGCATCCTAAAAACTTGGGAGGGATTAGATCATTTATGTTGCGAGGGTTGATCAATAGACTTGTTGGAGATTCTGACCAGCAAGTGATTTCGCGCCTACAAAAAGATGTCGAGCGCATCAACCGACTGGAGGCGGAATTTGAGTCGCTCAGCGACGCTGAGTTGGAAGCACAGACCGAACTTTTCCGCCAAAGGCTGGCGGAAGGAGAGACGCTCGAAGATATTCTAGTCGAGGCTTTCGCGGCCGTGCGCGAGGCGGCGAAGCGCACCATCGGCCTGCGCCATTACGACGTGCAGTTGATCGGCGGCATTATCCTCCACCAGGGGAAAATCGCGGAGATGAAAACGGGGGAGGGGAAGACCCTTGCCGCGACCGCGCCGCTTTATCTGAACGCGTTGCTGGGAAAAGGCGTCCATCTGATCACACCCAACGATTACCTCTCCAAGGTCGGCGTGCAGTGGATGGGGCCGATCTACCAGGCGCTGGGCATGTCGGTCGGCGTGATCCAGTCAGCGGCCTCCAATCCCGATATGGGCTCCTTCCTCTATGATCCAAAGTATCCTTCTCAAGATGATCGCTTTTTGAACTTGCGTCCCGTCTCCCGCAAGGAGGCTTACCGGGCGGACATCACCTATGGCACCAACAACGAGTTCGGCTTCGATTATCTGCGCGATAATATGGCACGGGATTTAAGCGATTGTGCGCAGCGCGACTTCCACTACGCCATCATCGACGAGGTGGATAATATCCTCATCGACGAGGCCCGCACGCCTCTCATCATCTCCGGGCCGGCCGATGAGCCATCCAAATTCTACAACCGCTTCGCCAACGTGGCGCGAAGACTGCACCCCAGCAGCCCGGGGAGCGTCGAGCGCGAGGAACCCGACGGGGATTATGTGCTGGACGCACGCACCCAGAATGTCACGCTGACGGAGAGCGGCGTGGAAAAAGTGGAGAAGATGGTGCCCGTGATCCGAAAGGGAGAGAGCATCTATGAGGAGAAACACGCTCACATGCTGCCCTATCTCGATAACGCGCTGCGGGCTAACGTGGTCCACAAGAGGGACAATGACTACATCGTCAAGGACGGCGAGGTGATCATCGTCGACGACTTCACCGGGCGGCTGATGTACGGGCGGCGCTTTTCGGAAGGGTTGCACCAGGCCATCGAGGCCAAGGAAGGCGTGGAGGTGCAGCGCGAAAGCCTGACCTACGCCACGATCACGTTCCAGAACTACTTCCGCATGTACGAAAAGCTGGCCGGTATGACGGGCACGGCCAAGACGGAGGAGGAGGAGTTCCAGAAAATCTACAATATGGAAGTGGTAGTGCTCCCCACCAACGTCGAGTACCGCGCCCAGTATGGCGATCTCGATGACCGTAGGCGGCGCGTGGGTGAGATTGAGGAAGTCGCCTTCGCGGGCGTCCTGAACGGGCGCGGTGACATACAGGTGACCACTTATGAGCCGAGCGACGGGAGGAGCGACGAGGAGCGGCGCTTCTTCAAGCGGCTGGATCTGCCGGATGTGGTTTACACCAACACGCGGGCCAAGTTCCGCGCGGTCGTGGACGAGATCGCGCGCTTGCACGAGGCGGGGCGTCCGGTGCTGGTGGGCACGGTGGCGATTGAGACCTCGGAGCTGATCTCGCGGATGTTGAAGCGGCGTGACATCGATCACCAGGTGCTCAACGCCAAGTATCACGAGAAAGAGGCCGTGATCATCGCCCAGGCGGGGCAACCCGAAGCGGTAACCATCGCCACCAACATGGCCGGGCGTGGCGTGGACATCAAGCTCGGCGGCGATCCGGCCGGCGTGGCCCGTGAGCAGTTGCGCCGGAAAGAGTATAATCTGACTGAGATTCCTCAGCAGCACTGGAACCACGCGCTGGAGATGCTGCGACGCGGCGAGGATTCCACCGAGACCTACCCTGAACATTGGGCCAAGGTGCTGAAGAAAGCGGTGGAGGATAGCAAGGCCAACCGGGAGCAGGTAGTGGCGCAAGGCGGACTGCACATCCTGGGCACCGAGCGCCATGAGGCGCGGCGCATCGACAATCAGTTGCGCGGGCGCTGTGCGCGCCAGGGCGATCCCGGCTCATCCCGCTTCTACATCTCACTGGAGGATGAGTTGATGCGGCGCTTCGGCGGCGAGCGGATTCAGAATTTGATGGACCGGTTCAGCTTGGAGGAGGACATACCGATCCAGCACCCACTGCTCGACAAGACCATCGAATCGGCGCAGACGCGCGTCGAGGGGTACAACTTCGACATCCGCAAGCACGTGCTCGAATATGACGATGTGGTAAACACGCAGCGCGAGGTGATCTACGAGCAGCGGCGGGAAGTGCTCAAATCGAAGGACTTGCGCGAGCAGGTGCTGCGCATGGTGAGCGATGAGATCGGCAGCGTGACGGAGGAGTACCTAACGGGGTTCGACGCATATGATTGGGACCTGCACGGTCTCTATGGCGAACTGCGCACATTCTTACCGTTGTCCGACGACTTCGATTACGAGCGGTGGGAGAACTTATCGGCAGCGGAGATCGAAGCAGAGTTGATTGAGATGAGTAAACATTTATATCATCATCTCAACCAGGCGCTTGGGGAAAGCGTGTATCAACAGGCAGCCAGGGAGCAGGTGAAGCTAGAGCAACTGGCGGAGAGCGGAGATCCTGCGGAGCAGATGATCTATCAGCGCGCCTCCGCTCGGCTGAGCGACGAGATCGATGAGGACGTGATGTCCACCCCACTGGCTCAACTTTCCGTCCAAATGCAGGATAAAGTCAAAACGGCCTTCGCGGATACCTACGGCCTCTTCCGCGACAGAGAGCTGATTTTACGCGCAGTGGATAACTTATGGAGGCGACACCTCACAAACTTGCAAGCGCTGCGCGAAGGCATCGGCTTGAGGGCCTACGGTCAGCAAAATCCGCTGGTGGCCTACCGCAAAGAGGCGCACGAGATGTACCAGAATCTTTTGGGGCAGATTCAAAGGCAAGTGGCACGCTCGATCTATCTATCATCCCCAGCCATCAAAGTTGGCTCCCAGCCTCGACGTACGCGGGCCACGCGCCCACGTAGAACTCGCCCGACCCGAAGGAGGGCTGCGCCCCGGTCGAATGAAGCCAAGGATGATGCCAAGCCAGATTGCGATCTGGGACGGAATGACCCTTGCTGGTGTGGCAGCGGTAAAAAGTACAAACACTGCCACCTGCGTAAGGACGAGGATGCGCGGCGCGCCCGCCGTGCTCGATAGCCCATGAGAGAAACCAGTAGCTTTTATTCAGCGGAAAAAACTGGTATCTGATAAGCAGGGAGGTAAAGATCAGTATGAAAGAAACGGCCCCTGATTTGACAGGACGCCTAATGGCAGATATGGATCCGCGCCTGCTTGAATTCCTGCAGAACACGGTCAATTCCTTCGTCAAGTGGGATCTTGTTCGTTTTTTTCACGACAATCCTTACACGACAGACACTGCTGAGAATATTGCGCGCTACGCCGGACGCAACGTCGATGCCATCAGCGATGAATTAGCCGAATTGAAACAGGCCGGTATATTGAAAGAAAGTAAACTGGGAGACATGACGGTTTACTCCCTAGTCTCGGATCACGATGTTAGAGAATTACTAAACAAATTCATTGAAGCCTCCAATGATCGACAATTCAGGGTCAAGGCAATCTACCATATCATTCGAGGTATGAAGTAAAAGAACCAGTTTTTTTGAAAACTCGGTTTCTGGCCCAACAGGAGCAAATGCGAAAGGAGAATACCATATGAAGCGGGTAAAATCGGGTGTTCCTGGGTTAGATGAAATGCTCTGGGGAGGTTTTTTACCCCGGACAGTAAACCTCGTCGAAGGAGCGCCCGGCACGGGAAAGACTACGCTGGGCATTCAATTTATCCACCATGGCATCGTAGCCTGCGGCGAGCCAGGGCTGATACTGACATTCGAGGAGTTCCCACAGCAATACTATCAAGATGCAGCCAGTTTTGGATGGGATTTTCACAAACTGGAGCAACAACGCAACCTGCGCATCATTATGTCCAGCCCGGAAGTCAGCAAAGCTGATCTGGAACGCACCGGTGGGCAAATCTCTAAATTAGTACAGAGGATGGGGGTCAAGCGCATTCTGGTGGATAGCATCTCCCACTTCGAGCGTATGAGCAAGGAGAAAGTCGAACTACGGGATCTGGTTTATAGGTTTGTCAACGCGTTGAAACGGGAGGGGTTGATTACTATGTTGACGATGGAAAGCTCAGTACTCCTGGGAGAAAATGAGGGGTCCCAGAGCGCATTCTCTTTCCTGGCAGATTCCTACACACTGCTACGTTATGTCGAGTTCGAGAGCGCCATTCACAAGGCTATCCTGGTCCTCAAAATGCGAGGTAGCAACCACGACAAACGCATCCATCAATTTGAGATCACGTCCAGAGGAGCTGAGATTCGAGCGCCCTTCGAGGGACGCGAAGGGATCATGAGTGGAAGTCCCCGTCGCATGGTCGATTCGTTCGTACAAGCCTTCGTGCGACGACCAAATTCACGTTGAGAATTAATCTCGGTTTGCTTGTAAGGAGGGTAAACTGTGGAAACTATCATGCTCGCCCTGTCCATGTACTCATGGGCCGTCATCGGTGTGCTGCTCTTATTCTTATGGCGCATCGCATATTTCTACGAAGAAACGTCGGGACAGTACGTAGGGCATCTTTTTCTTATCGTACCCGCATCGCTCCTAATCGCCGGTGCAATCTGGTATCTCGGGCACTCGATTAAATTTATCGGAAGTCCCATTGGAAATATTCTACTTTCCCTGGGCGGGTTCATACTCTATCTTTTCGGATCGCGCCTACAAAAATTGATGACAGGGAGATAACATGAACACTATCACAACACCACTGGCTCCCATGGGATTGCTCGCTATCGTCTATTTAGGCATAATCTTCACCAATCTCAGTCGACGATTGAATAGTGTGACAAGAAGAACGAAATACGATCAATGGTTTGTAGCCGCCAACATCTTGATCGCCATAGCAGCGATCAGCCAGATGATACGAGGCAGTGCGGCTCTGGCCCGCGAACAGTCCTTCTCTGTCCTGCTGCAACCATGGTTCGCACTGGTCAGCTTCCACATCCCCTTAGCAATCGGCGTCACCATTGATCTAGTTCTCGTGTGGTACTATTGGGCATGGATCTTCAAAGAAAGCATCGAATGATTCAGCAATTGGCGGTTGGAAATTGGGAACAGGAAGCCAAAGATTGAGTTCCAATTCCTGGGCGGGAGGGATATGGACAACGGGAAACAAGGCAAGACAAACAATAGTTTGCACAATCAATTGCAAGCCTTGCCAAAGGTGGATTTGCATCGGCACCTAGAGGGCTCTTTGCGGCTCCAGACTCTGGCCGAAATCGCCTTAGAGCATGGGATCGATCTCCCAAGTTACGATATTGATGATCTGCGTCCTTTCGCAACGGTGAAAAATGAGCCACCGGACTTCCAACGCTTCCTCCAGAAGTTTCGTTTTTTGCGTAAATTCTATCCCACTCAGGCAGCTGTCCAACGTATAGCTTACGAGGCAGTAGTCGATGCAGCCCAGGATAATGTCAAGTATCTGGAATTGCGCTTCAATCCCATTGCACTTTCCAGAGCACAAGGATTTCCCCTCAACCAGGTAGCCACGTGGGTATGTGAAACCGTCGCCCAAGCCGAACGCGATCAAGACATTCACGTTAATCTGATTCTCCAGATCGGTCGGGACGAGGACTTAGACACAGCGGAGCAGATCGCCGAGGTAGCATTGGCTCACCGAGACAAGGGCATTGTCGGGTTGGATTTGGCCGGTGATGAGATTTTGTATCCCGCCAGAAGATTCGCTAGCATCTTCCAACAGGCACGACGGGAAGGTCTACATATCACGGTGCACGCCGGGGAAGCCGGTGGGCCAGAAAACGTCAGCGAGGCAATTGAACTGTTGATGGCCGAGCGCATCGGTCATGGCATACGTTCCATCGAGCACTCCGGTGTCCTGGAGCTCCTCCGCGAAAGAGAGGTGGCGCTAGAGGTTTGTCCCACCAGCAACTTGCAGACCGGCGTAGTGAGCCGCTTGGGCTATCACCCGCTCCCCGACTTGCTCGACCTCAATCTACGCGTGACGCTCAACACGGACGATCCCAGTGTCAGCGACACGACGCTCACCGATGAGTACCGCGTCACAATGCTGACTATGCGGGTGACGATGGAACAAATAAAGCGTATGATCATCATGGGGATCGAGAACTCCTTTCAAACACCCGACGAGCGACAGCGACAGAAAGCCCGGTTCAAGCAGGAACTGGGGATGAATGACAACAGATTGGCTCAATCCTAGAGATTGAACCAATCTAGAATCAGGAGAGAATATGACAGAATTAATTCGCGATCGGGTCGCAACGCTGATCGCCGCTGGATTGCAGATCGCACAGGATAAAGAGGCTTTGCCCACTTTCGAGGCGCCAGAAATTAGTATAGAGCGCCCCCGACTGGCCCAGCACGGGGATTATGCCACGCCCGTCTGCCTCCAACTGGCGCGAGAAGCGCATATGGCACCCCGGGATATTGCAGATCGGATCGTGGAGCACCTTCCCTCCACCCCGTTCCTGGGAGGAATCGAGGTGGCCGGCCCTGGCTACATCAACATCACGCTGGACACGGGCTGGCTGACGACACAGGTGGAGACGATCCTGAGCGCAGAGGATGACTGGGGAAAGACGAAAGTCGGACAAGGCAAACGGGTACAGGTCGAGTATGTCAGCGCCAATCCCACAGGCCCGATCACTGTCGCCTCCACCCGCAACGCCGTCATAGGCGATACGCTCTCCAACGCTCTGGAAGCGGCTGGCTTCGCCGTCGGGCGGGAGTATTACGTCAACGACGCCGGCTCCCAGGTGCGCAAGTTCGGCGAGAGCATCTATGCCCGCTACGCTCAGGCGCTCGGACAGGATGAGCCCTTCCCGGAGGACGGCTACAAGGGAGATTATGTCGCCGAAATGGGCCAGGAAATGGCCGCTCAATACGGCGAACAGTACCTCGACGTGGACCATTCGGAGGCGGTTCGCGCCCTGGGGAAGGAAGGCATCGCGCGGGTCATCAAGGGAGTGCGCCAGGATCTGGCGGATTTGCGGATCGAGTTCGACACTTGGTTTCACGAGAAGAGCCTGTACGATTCGGGGCTGTTCGACAAGATGGTGCGCAAGCTTCGCGATGAGGGATATATCATCGCGTATGACGACGCGGTATGGTTCACCTCGCCGCAGTTGGAGGATGACGCGGTCATCATCCGCTCCCCCCAGGTCATACCAGACCCCGACGAGCGCCCGACCTACTTCGCATCCGACATCGCCTATATGTGGAACAAGTTGGTCGAGCGCGGGTTTGACGAGGCGATCTATGTCTGGGGCGCGGATCATCACGGGGATGTGCCCCGCGTGAAGGCAGCCGCCGAGGCGCTGGGGCTCGATCCCGACCGGGTGGAGATTCTACTATACCAGATGGTCAACTTGAAGCGCGGGGGAGCGGATGTGCGCATGTCGAAGCGGGCCGGCGAGTTCGTCACGCTGCGCGAGATGCTCAAGGAGGTCGGGCCAGATCCGATCCGCTTTATGCTGCTCACCTGCACCGTCGACTCGACGATAGATTTCGACCTGGAGTTAGCGGTCGAGCAATCGGAAAAGAATCCGGTCTACTATGTGCAATACGCTCACGCCCGCATCTCCAGCATCCTGCGTTACGCCGCCGAGCAGGGTTGGGATTTGACAAAGCCGGGCGATGTCTCATTATTGACGCACGAGAGCGAGCTGGCGCTGATTCGCAAAATGCTGGAATTACCGGAAATTGTGACCCAGGTGGCGACGCAACGAGCGCCGCATCACTTTACGTTTTACGCCAAGGAACTGGCCTCCGATTTCCACGCTTTCTATCGAGATTGCCGCGTCGTGGCGGAAGAGACACCGGAGCGGACACGGGCGCGGTTGATGTTGGTACAAGCGGCGCAGTTGACCCTGGCGCGAACACTGGAGCTGTTGGGCGTGGCAGCGCCGGAGCGGATGTAGTGCAGGTGGCAAGTTGCAGGTTACAGGTTAGTGAGAGCAAGTTGAGGGAAGAGCAGAGATTATGGGATTGAAACCGGATCATTGGATTCGCAGGATGGCTTTGGAGCAGCGGATGATCGAGCCATTCGTGGACGATCAAGTGCGGAACGGGGTGATCTCTTATGGATTATCCTCTTATGGCTACGATATCCGCGTGGCGGACGAATTCAGGATCTTCACGCCCGGGCTGGGGGATTTAACAGTCGTGGATCCGAAGAATTTCGACACGCGGGCGATGGTGGGCTTTACGGGAGACGTATGCGTCATCCCGCCCAACTCCTTCGCCCTGGGACGCTCGGTGGAGTATTTTCGCGTCCCACGCGATGTGCTATGTATTTGCCTCGGAAAAAGCACTTACGCGCGTTGTGGAATCATAGTGAACATAACGCCCTTCGAGCCAGAATGGGAAGGGCGAGTCACGTTGGAGATCAGCAACACGACACCTTTGCCCGCCAAAATCTACGCCAACGAGGGCATCGCGCAGGTGCTCTTCTTCGAGGGAGATGAGGAATGTGAGGTCTCCTACGCTGACAAAAAAGGGAAATATCAAAATCAACGCTCCATCGTCCTCCCTCGCCTTTGATGTTGACGAGTTGAACATTAACGATTATAATGTAGCTTAGCTTACGGGCGGTTAGCTCAGTTGGTCAGAGCGCTTCTCTTACACGGAAGAGGCCATAGGTTCGAGTCCTATACCGCCCACTCGACCGTAAGTTTTTCTCGTTGACCCAAGAATCATATCACCAACACCGATGAACATCCACAGTTTGCTGAAGAAACACGAGGAACGGCGATATCTTCTGTAGAGTAAACTTCTTCTGAAACTCCCCAAGTTGAAATAACTCAAACAAACACAAAAAGGAGCACAAATAATGAAAGTAGATTCCGAAGCACGTTACACTGAAAGTCACGAATGGGCACGCTGGGACGGCGAAGAAATCGTCTGCGGTATCAGCGATCACGCCCAAGACACCCTCTCCGACATCGTCTACGTGGAGATGCCGGAAGTAGGCGACATCTTCGACGCAGATGAGCCCTTCGGCGTAGTCGAGTCGGTCAAGGCCGCCTCTGATCTTTACACCCCGATGGGCGGAGAAGTTACTGCCGTCAACGAGGGCCTTGAGGACGCACCGGAACTGATCAATTCAGATCCCTACGGCGAAGGGTGGATGATCCGCTTGACGCCTTCCGATCCCGATGAATTCGAAGATCTGATGGATGCTGAGGAATACGAAGCATTCGTCGCCGAAGAAGAGGGATAATTCACGTTCGCTCAGGATGACCACGGGCGACTTCGCCGGGCGACTCGTCGCCGGAGGATTCGCTCCTACGTTCGTAAGGGCGGGCACAGAAGCCCGCCCTTGGTGTGTGAGGGGAGACTTTGCTTATGAGCACACTCGCTCCGAGACATAGTCCACAAACGATGGATGAGTTCACCCACTCGATAGCTGCGGCTATGCAACAACTCATCCGTTCTCCCAGGCTGCCCCTACATGTGCAGGAGTTCCAATCCTTGCTGCAAGAGGAGCGAGCCAAACGCGAGCGCTTTTACGAGGAAATGTCCGAGGGGCAAAAAGTAGAGTTCATCAACGGGGAGATCATCGTACAGACACCAGCGAAAAAGCGACATACGGCAACAAGCCGAAACCTGCTCACATTGTTGGATACCTACGTCTCAAAGCACAGCCTCGGTTTCGTCGGCCACGAAAAGGTGCTCATCACCCTCACGCGCAACGATTACGAACCGGATATCGTTTACTTCGGGCCGGAAAAAGCACAATCTCTCACACCGGACCAGATAAAATTCCCCGCACCAGACCTCATCATCGAGGTTCTTTCTCCCTCGACGGAGGAGATCGACCGGGGGATCAAGTTCGTGGACTACGCCGCCCACCGCGTGACCGAGTATTGGATCGTTGACCCCAAGGCGGAGAGGATCGAGCAATACGTGCTGGGGGATGAGGTCTATCAGTTACATGTGAAGAGCGATACCGGCACTATACGCAGCGTCGTCCTTGAGAACTTTGCCATCCCGGTCCGTGCAGTTTTTGACGAAGCTAAAAAAATTGCAGCGCTGGAGGCATTTCTGAGCAATGATAGTTGATCACTGTCCCTTATCGGGCGGGTACGGAGCCCCGTCCCTACAATGAGTTCTTCATTACGTTTTACGCTTTACGTTTCGAGCACCAGGAGAAAATATGCCATATATTCCCCATAGCGAGGCCGACCGGAAGTCGATGTTAGAAGCCATCGGCGCCCGCTCCCTCGAAGAACTTTTCGCGGACGTGCCAGAAAGCGTCCGCTTTCCCGATCTTAATCTTCCCCCCGCGCTTTCGGAGATGGAGGCAAGCTGGGAACTCCAATCCCTGGCAAATGATAACTTTTCAATCATCAACGGGTCCTGCTTCCTGGGAGCCGGGGCATATAACCATTTCGTCCCCGCGGTAGTAGACACAGTAATCAGCCGAGTAGAGTTCTATACCGCCTACACCCCTTACCAGCCGGAGATCAGCCAGGGAACGTTGCAAGCCATCTTCGAGTATCAGACGATGATCTGCGAGCTGACCGATATGGACGTCTCAAATGCCTCACATTATGATGGCGCTACCGCCACCGCCGAGGCCGTCATCACCGCCGTCAACGTCCATCGCATGAAGCGACGCAAGGTGATCGTCTCCCCTCACTTGCACCCTGAATATCGTGAGGTCGTGCGCACCTACACCCAGGGTATGGGACTCTCCATCGTGGGAGATGAAAATGGCGAAGCGACTGATCTGGTAGACCTGCTTGACAAGGACACCGCCTGTCTGATCGTCCAATACCCGGATTTCCTGGGGCGCGTCGAGGATCTGAGCGAATTGGCGGAAGCGGCACACAAAGTCAAAGCATTGTTGATCGTGGTAGCCAATCCCATCGCGCTAGGGCTGCTGAAACCACCTGGCGAGTTTGGAGCGGACATCGTGGTGGGCGAAGGGCAGGGAATGGGCGCCGGGCTCAACTTCGGCGGGCCATACATCGGATTCTTCGCCACCCGCAAGAAATATGTGCGCAAAATCGCCGGGCGCCTCGTCGGCCAAACGGCTGAAGTTTCAGCCAAGGATACAGAAGGAGAGCGAGGCTTCGTCCTCACCCTCTCCACCCGCGAGCAGCACATCCGCCGCGAACGGGCCACTTCCAACATTTGCACCAACCAGGGGCTCATAGCCCTGGCGGCCGCGGCCTACATGGCCGCGCTCGGCAAATGTGGCTTGCGTCAAGTTGCGGAGCTCTGCTACCACAAGGCCCACTACGCCGCCGATCAGATCGATGCGCTGGATGGATTCACCGTGCTGCGTGATCAGCCATTCTTCAACGAATTCGTGGTAAGCTGCCCCCGCCCGGTCGAGGAGATCAACGACGCCCTTCTCGAGCAACGCGGGATCATCGGCGGTTATGATCTGGGACGTGACTATCCCGACCTGGAGAACCACATGCTTCTCTGCGTGACGGAGATGAACCCACGTCAATCAATCGACGTGCTGGTTGAAGGGCTAAAGGAGATAGCATAATGCCAAAACCACTTATCTTTGAAATATCCCGTCCCGGTCGCTGCGCGGCCACGCTGCCGGATCTCGATGTACCCCAAGCCGATCTGCCCACCGACCTGGTGCGGGAAGAGCTACCCTTGCCGGAGGTGAGCGAGCCGGATTTGATCCGCCATTACACACACCTTTCACAGATGAACCATGGCGTGGACATCGGCTTCTACCCGCTCGGCTCCTGCACAATGAAGTACAATCCCAAGATCAACGAGCAAGTAGCCCGACTGCCGGGCTTTGTAAATCTTCACCCCTACCAGAACGACGAAACGGTACAGGGTGCGCTCTTCTTGATGTTCTCTCTGCAAGAGTTTCTCAAGGAGATCGGCGGCTTCGCTGGCGTCAGCCTGCAACCAGCCGCCGGCGCTCATGGCGAGCTGGCTGGCGTGCTGATGATGCGAGCCTACCACCTCGACCGTGGGGACACCGAGCGGGACATCATCCTGGTCCCAGATTCGGCCCACGGCACCAATCCGGCCAGCACTTCGATGAGCGGGCTGGAAGTGATCGAGATACCCTCCGATGAACGTGGCAACGTCAATCTGGACGCGCTGAAGGCGGCCTGCGAGGAGTACAGCGATCGGCTGGTCGGCATGATGCTGACCAATCCAAACACGCTGGGCCTCTTCGAGGAACAGGTCGAGGAGGTCTGCGAGTTGGTGCACGAGCACGGCGGGCTGATGTACGGCGACGGTGCGAACATGAACGCCCTGCTGGGAATCGCCCGCCCCGGCGACCTGGGCTTCGACGTGCTACACTATAACCTGCACAAGACCTTCAGCACGCCTCACGGCGGCGGCGGCCCTGGATCTGGACCGGTCGGCGCGGCGCCATCTTTGGTCGATTTTCTGCCCGGCCCCATCGTGGCCGTGGATCCCGATCGCTCTGAGGAAGACTGCCCATGCTTCAAACAGGCCATGCCGCCCAAGTCCATCGGTCGCATGAAGGCTTTCTACGGCCAATTCGGCGTGATGGTGAAGGCCTACACCTACATCCGCATGTTAGGCCCCGATGGCCTGCGGCGGGTATCGGAGTACGCGGTGCTCAACGCCAACTACTTGAAGGAGCGTCTCAAGGAAGTCTACCCCCTGCCCTATGACCGCGTCTGCAAGCACGAGTTCGTCCTGGCCGGGCCGCCGGAGGATGTGCAGGAGGACAGCGTGCACACGATGGACGTGGCCAAGCGGCTGATGGATTATGGCTTCCATCCACCGACCGTTTACTTCCCCTTGATCGTCCACGAAGCGATGATGATCGAGCCGACTGAGACGGAGAGCAAAGAGACACTGGACGCCTTTGTCGAAGCGATGCTCGACATTGTGGAGGAAGCCCGCGAGAACCCCGATGCGCTACACGAAGCGCCACAGACAGCGCCGACCCGCCGCCTCGATGAGGTACAAGCAGCGCGAAGCTTGATTCTGCGCTGGGAACCCGATTAGGTAGCAGGCGCTTCAAACACACACTAACCCGAAAAGCCTGTCCTAA